>JAGBLM010000039.1 GCA_017635415.1 Succinivibrio sp.
AAGGACATCAATAATTTCTTAATATTCCTTTAGGATTCAGAAAAATCGAACCTGACTCAACAAATTAGGTTTAATTTTTAAAAAACACCTTCCCTGAGAATAGGGAAAGTTTAATCACAAAAAATACTGATCATTGTCCGTGCTGAAGACTGGTCAGGGCATATTCCTTTCCCGTGAAACTGTCCTCAATGATACTTACTGCCCCGGCATTTTTAAGATTGAAACAAAAAACAGAGATCTGACCGTAGGTATTGTCCGTACCGCCGGAGTGGAGCATTTCATCCCAGTAGTTAATACCGGTCATGATATAGGACTTGTTTCAGAAACATCACGGATTGACTCCGTGGTCTGAAAACTCGGCAGCAGAAACATTGGATCACCGGGTATTGCCTCACCAAGATCATAAATTCCCACCCTGAAGATATTATGGTTCGAATAATCGGTGGAAACAGCTTGTGCACTTCCGGTACAAAGCAACGCCGTTTCAATTCCAAGAGCCAGAGGTAGTTTTCTGATGAGTTTTTTTACAGATGCTTCGTCATGATATTCCCGCATATAAGAGTAACAAGTTACGGTCAGTTCTTTCATCCCGACCGTATTTATTTTATTAGACAGGGTTGTCATCATAATCCACCCTGACTAATCGACCCAATCAGAACTGATGTCTTCCTCTCTTACCTGCGACTGTGAACACAAAGGCTGTGACGTAATGTCACAGCCTTTGTCTTTAAGAGTAGTTCGTCAGAAAGAGTATTTACCCTCGGCAGAAAGCCACAGTCCGCGGTAATCCTTACCGTACATACCTTTAAGTCCCAGATCAAAACTAAGTCCCTTGCCATCCTTCGGACTTATCACAAAACCGGTCTCCAATATGCCGTAGGTCCCCTTTAATTTGGACGGCTCTGCCTTTAAGGTGCCAAGTTTGGTCCTGATGTTTACCTCGGACTTGCCTGAGAACTCCCTCTCCACTCCTGCTCCTGCATACAGAGAGGTCTTCTCATTGAAACTGTGCATATAACGTCCAGCCACTCTTAATCTGTTGCTGTTGACTGCCTTTACGTCATATTTTTCAGATTCTGTAAAGAAATGGTCGCCACTCTGATGCAGATAGTAATATCTGCCGTAGAGGTCGATACTGTCTTTAGGTGACAGTCTGATGATTTTGCCTCCTCCAACTTCAAATCCGTAATAGTTAGATTTGAGTTTGATGTCATATGTTTTACCGTCACCGCCGTTGTACAGGCCGTCCTTGTTGCTGGTCTGTATCTTGCCGCCTCGTACGGTAAAATCAGCATGCCACAGATTGTTGAAGGCCAGATTGGTCATCAGCGCTACACCGTAGTAGGAAACATGTCCCTTCTTGTGCACAAGCGCGTCGTTTCTGCCGGCATTGAAGTGATTGGTGAATCTGCCGTAACCGCCTTCAAACGCTCCGCCCAGCGATATCACGCCAAAATCCTTTTTCAGATTATTGCCCACACCCACCGAGAAATTCAGTGATTTGACCGTAACATGTGAGCCTGTTTCTGCCCTCATGGCTCCGCCGCCTACTGACGAGAATCCCTGTATACCGCTGGTTCCGGAATTGGCAAGATTAAATGCAGCACTGGTACTGGTGTTGACCAGAGAGGTCAGTGCTACCGTAGCGGCTGTAGAGGTCATACTCACATTATGGGTCTGTGAGGCCGGTTTGACGATATCAGACCAGCTGCCACCGCCACCTGCTCCACCACCTGGGATAGAGCCGCCACCACCTTCTCCACCTGGGGTAACGGAAAAGACCACTGTATCCTGTTTGCCGTCGCCATCATTGTCAGCAAGACTTACCGAGCCTTCTCCCTCAAGGGCGGTGCCGATACTGAAATAACTATCACCTGTCAAAAGGTCAATCGCGCCTGATTCTATATTCTGCAGCTGCAACAGATTGAAACTGGTGCTTGACGGTACATCCTCAAGATCATCAAAGGCAATGTAACTGGCATCAATCACCGTGGTAGTGGAATCAGTTGAGTCATTGCTGAAGTTTTTAATGGTAATGGTCTTGCCAAACACCGCGCTGTCAATATCGATATCAGAGAAATTACGTACCGAATAGATGGAACTGTCAGCAGTCAGCCAGGACAGTCCGTTATAACCGAAAATAAGCTCGTTGCCTTCTATCACTCTATTCTTGACCTTATTGTCTACATAGCCACCGTAAAGTTCGGTATTGGATAGGTCTGTACTGCCATAGACATAGACCGTGTTGTAACTTGCCGTGCCATTATCAGCAAGGTAACTTTTGCTTGGCTCTGTCACAACTTCACCAGACACGTAACCGCCGTAAACTGCACCATAAGAGCCGGTACCAAGAATAATGGTATTGTTTGATGCCGACGCGGAGCCTGTCGAATAATTCCTGGAATTTGCCCAGGCAAAACCGCCATAGACAGCAGAGACGCTGACTGTACCATCTATTATGCTGACGAGGTTGTAGTCGGCATTAGCGTGAGAAAAAACATTGCTAGGGTTATAAACAGAAGGCAACGACAGGGCATAACCGCCGTAAATGGAGGAACCGCTGACTGTGCCGCCGGTTATGCTTACGCTGTTGCTGTTTGCCGTAGCATAATCATTGTCATATTTCGCTACAACTGAGGCATGACCGCCGTAGATATCGGCCGTAAGACTGCCGCCACTTATCACCACGCTGTTTGAGGAAGCGTCAGCTTTTAAAGGGGTGTACGTAAAACTACCAGAAACCAGAAATTCAACGGAACTCTTTGCTCTACCACCGTAGACTGCTGAGGAATCCTCAACTGAGCCACCGCTGATGGTCAGAGTATTGTCATCGGCAATTGCTGTACCATTACATACTGTTATCACAATGGCTCTTCCGCCATGAATGCTGGAAGTCAGACTTCCGCCACTGATATTTGCTTTGTTGGATGAGGCTTCAGCTGTCTGCTGAGGCATAGAATTACTCTGTGAATTGGCATAAGCCAGACCGCCACCGACCCCGTAGTCATCGTTGATGTCAAGCGTTATGGTGCCATCTGTGATATTGATGGTGTTACCAGCTGACATTACACTAGCTGTTTTAGCGCCGTCTGAAATAGCAGAACCGGCGTACAGTCCCCCTTGAAGTTCATAGGAGTCGGTCACATTGCCACTAGAATTTAAGACATTGTTTCTCACCAGTGAATTTGAATCATTGGAGTAGCCTGCTGAAAGTCTCTGCCCGTTTAGTTCCACCGAAGCTCCGGTGTCAATGACTAGGGTATTGTTGCTGTTAAGACCGGCATACTGATCTTCATACAGAATCAATGTACCCTTGACAGGATTCTGCGCAACCGGTGCCACAGCATAAGCTTCAGTCTGATAGCCCATAAGCACGCAGGATACGGCCAGGGCAAGCACGTGTGGAGCATAGCGGTAAGATCTGGCAAAATCACCGCTTAGGCAGGCAACAGTACAATTCTGTCCTGCTCTCACTGATTTTAAACCATTCATATGCACCTCCACACAAATAATAAGGAATACACTTTCCTATCGTCATAGTATAAAAACTTAATTACTTAAAAAACAGAGTAGTTCCTGATTTTTTTAAACAGTTCAAAATTTGCGGAAAGTCACTGCGCAGATGTCGTATTGAAATACTCTCACTTTTTTATCTGCGTCAGGAAAAGATTTTGCGTTCTCCTGTCTTTTGCGCCTCAAAAGTGAGCAGAATCATTTACGGTGTTGCAACGGCATAATAAAAGTGTTAAAAGATAATTAACAGAGGCAGAAAGCTTCTTTTATTTCAAATTATACAGGTAAAGAGATTACCGCGTTATGACACAGTTCAGCATTTATACCCGTCGATGTTAGTAGCCGACTGATTGATTTCAGTCTTAGGCTGTTCCACAGCCATATATCAGTATCCGTTTTATTTATTTAAAGTCAGTGGGACGTATAAATGTCTGATCATTTTATACAGGACACTGTGCTTGAGGTTTTTTACGCTCTGCACAGTCATCCTGAACTTTCGTATGAAGAATACGAAACTACAGATCTGATCCGCAGTACACTCAGACGCTCCGGCATCGATATTCTGAATCTGCCCCTGAAAACCGGTCTTGTTGCCGCGGTCGGTCACGGGGACAGAGTTATTGCCGTCAGAGCCGATATTGATGCTCTGCCTATTGAGGAGAATACTGACCTCTCATACAGGTCGATATATTCTGGGAAAATGCATGCCTGCGGACATGATTTTCATGCTGCCGCCATTTTGGGAACTGCACTGCTCTTAAAAGAACAGGAGAGCAGTCTCAAAGGACTGGTCAAAATTATCTTTCAACCGGCTGAGGAGGCTCCCGGAGGAGCCGGTAGCGTAATCGAAACAGGAGTGCTTGATGATGTCAAAACTATCTTCGGCATCCACACTTCTCCTGCCTTTGACACAGGGACAGTGGCATTAAGAGAAGGTGCCACCCATGCGGCAGTTGACCGTTTCAGAATAGTTTTCAGAGGAAAAGGCACCCACGCTGCGCATCCGAACCTTGGTAATGATCCGTTCATAATTGCAGCAAATTTCATTACCGCAGTACAGACCGTGGTAAGTCGCAATTCTGATCCTTTTGCCACCAATCTTATCAGTATCGGTCACGTCGAAGGAGGAAAAACCTGGAATGTCATTCCCGAGGAGGTCCTGCTTGAAGGCACTATCCGCAGCATGAACGATAAAGATCGCAAACTCTGCCAGGACAGAGTGATGAAACTTGCACACTCCATCGCCGCAGCATTCAACGGTATGGCTGATGTGGAATGGCTGATTGGAATTCCGGCCATCAGCAACGATAAGGAACTGACTGATTTTGCAAGAGAGATTGCCCTTTGTGAAGGTTTTAAGGTGGAGAGTGCACCAAGGTCTTTAGGTGGCGAGGACTTTGCTCTTTATGAACAGAAGATCAAAGGAACCTTTATTCAGATTGGCTCAGGAAAAGGACTGCCTCTTCATAACCCTGGATTTATCGCCGATCCGCAGGCTATCTACCCAGCATCAGTCTATATGGCTCATCTTGCTGCCCAGGCACTGGAGCATTTTTATGATTTCAATTGAGAAAGTCAGCAAGAAATTCACGTCGCGAGGACAGGAAGTAAAAGCCCTCGATGAGGTCTCACTGACTATAAACGATGGAGATATTTTCGGCATCATCGGTTTTTCAGGCGCGGGCAAATCAACGCTTTTAAGGATGATTAACGCGCTTGAGAAACCCGAGTCTGGAAGTGTAACTGTCAATAATGTCGAGGTAAGCTCACTCTCCTACCGCGCTCTAAGACCGGTGAGACATGAGATTGGCATGATCTTTCAGCAGTTTAATCTGCTCAATACCAGAACTGTATATGAAAATATTGCCCTACCCTGCATTATGGCTCACCAGAACAGGCAGGAAGTAAAAAGAAAGGTTAGTGACCTTTTATCCTACGTGGGACTTGCCGACAAGGCTCAGTCCTATCCTGACCAGCTCTCAGGCGGACAGAAGCAGCGGGTCGGTATTGCAAGAGCCCTTGCCACCAGTCCTTCGATTCTGCTCTGCGATGAGGCGACCTCGGCACTTGATCCTGATACCAGCAGTTCCATTCTGCAGCTGCTACGGAAGATTAACCGTGAACTTGAGATCACCATCGTTTTTGTCACTCATGACATCAACGTCATAAAAAAGATCTGCAATAAGGTGGCAGTGATGGAGAGCGGTCGGGTTATCGAGCAGGGCGACGTGGTGGAGGTTTTTTCCAATCCTCAGCATGCACTGACCAGAAAGTTTGTGGCCACGGTTATCCCTGAGGATATTCCTGAAAATCTGCAGAAAACATTAAAAGCAGAGACTGCCCCCTGCTCTCTTATTAAGATCCGTCTTGCTGACCGACAGACCACCAGACCGCTTATCTGGGAGATCAACAAACGCTTTGACGTATGCTCCAATGTGCTGTTTGCCTCAGTAACAGAAATTGGCGGGATTGTGCTCTCGGTGATGATTATCAGATATTCAGGAGATCCTGAAGTTATAAAAAAAGTTAAGGATTTCTTTACCAAAAACAGCATTGACTGGCAGGAGTTAACATTATGATTGATCTTGGCGTACCTCCGCAGTTGCTTTTAGTAGCAGCTGAACAGACGGTCTACATGGTGGCAGTTTCACTGCTGATAGGTTCCGTACTCGGTCTTGTTATGGCCATTACTCTGGTACTGACCAATAAGGATGGCATTCTGCCGAACCGTCTGGTGTTTGTCTCCTTAAATTCAGTTGTAAATATCATAAGAAGTATACCCTTCATCATTCTTATGGTCTTTATCATGCCGCTTACCAAGGCACTTATCGGTACCAGAATCGGTACCACCGCTGCTCTGGTACCACTGGTGGTCTTCATCGCCCCCTATCTTGCCAGACTCTTTGAAAATTCCTTTCTCGAGGTTGACCGGGGCATTATCGAAGCAGCTCAGGCCATGGGAGCATCCTATGTGCAGATCATCTGGCACTTTCTGCTACCTGAGGCAAAAGGTTCACTAATTCTCTCCGTAACCATCGGCACCATAGGTCTTATCGGTGCTACCGCCATGGCAGGAGCGGTAGGTGGAGGCGGAGTCGGAGATCTGGCATTAACCTACGGCTATGAGCGGATGAATTTCCCGCTGATGTTTGTCACCGTAGTGGTTCTCATTATTTTCGTACAACTGATTCAGTCCCTGGGCAATTATCTGGCCTTCAGGTCACGCAATCACTGATTAAAACCAATCGTTAATAAATGGAGTATCAAAAATGTTTAACAGCTTCTTAAAAAAGTTTACAGTACTGACCATCGGTGCGGTCCTTTTTTCAGCGCAGGCCTTCTCTGATGAGGGGAAAAAGGAACTGTCCTTCAGTAAGTCCCAGGGACCTTATTCGGAACTTTTCATTTCTGCAGTTCAGCCTATTCTCGAAAAGCAGGGCTATACCGTTAAGGCCAAGGACATGTCAGATCTGCTGCAGGCTGATTTTGCCTTAAACGAGGGAGAGGTTGACTTCAATGTCGAGCAGCATACAGCCTATATGCAAAACTTTAATCAAAAGCAGGACGGTCATCTTGTCGCCCTTACCCCTATTCCTACGGTACCTGCCGGCATCTACCCTGGCGCTAAGAGTGACCTTAAGGAGGTAAGAGAGGGTGACACCATTGCCATTCCAAATGATGCCTCCAATACCGCCCGCGCCTATGCCCTGCTGCAGAAAATTGGCTTCATCACTCTTGATCCGAAAAAAGATCTAGCCACGGTCACCAAAGAAGACATCATCAACAATCCGTACCATCTTGAATTTGTGGAGATGAAGTCACTCAATATCCCTGCGGTAAGGACCGACTTTGCCTTTATTGTCATTACAGGTTCAATCGTCTGGAACGCCAAGATAGATCCGTCCTCTGCTCTGGCAACTGAGGATATTCTGCCTCATCTTCTGCTGCAGGTGGTAGTTGCAGAAAAGAACAAAGATGCCAAATGGGCTCAGGATATCGTCAGAGCATACCACTCAGACGAATTTAAGGATTACCTCAAAAAGAACAACCACGGTCTGTGGTTTGTGCCGGAGGATAAATAATCTCTCCTCTGCTTATCACCTGCCGGGGTCGGCAGGTGTAAATTGTTTTCAGGAGCAGCCTCTGACATAAAAACGCTGAATGAGACTGTATTGAACAGCCCCGGCAACAGATTACCGGGGACTGCTCTACGGACCTGAAAAGACCTATTGCCTTTTTTGGAACTTAATTCTTTTTGTTACTGGCAATCAGTTCAAGCAGATAACCGATGGTTGATTCAAAATCAACTCCGTACCAACAGCCGTCCTTACGGTTTTTCGTTATCTCAATGGTATGTGCAGTATAATCAGCGGCAATCTTCATGGCAGTCTCTTTTGGCAGATCGTACAATAGAGCTCCTATGGCCACACTGGAGAAAATATCTCCTGTCCCGTGATACATCGCATCGACAAGATTGTTCTGATAAATAAAATAGTTACCGCTTAACCCGTCATAGCCGTAGGCGCCTGTTTTCCCCTTACTCAGGGAAACTCCGGTAAGAATCGGGCAAGGTGTACCGTTTTTATGCAGAGCGGCAAGAAGTTCTCTGATATAGGTCTCATCGTATTCTTCCTTATACGGCAGTCCCGTCATGAAGGCGGCTTCGGTAATGTTTGGCAGAATACAGTCGGCAATGGCACAGAGTCTGGCATTATGTCTGGCATAGGCCAGATCAAAGGCAGGGTAAAGTTTTCCGTTATCTCCCATAGCCGGATCAACAAAGACCTGAGTCTTATCTGTTCGGAATTCACTGATGATGCTGATTACGGTCTCTATCTCCTCTTCGGTACCGAGATAACCGGTGTAGATGGCATCAAATCTGATGTTCTCCTTTTTCCAGTGCGCAGTAATTTTTTGCAGTTCAGCGGAAAGATCTTTACAGGTAAAGTTCTTGAACATGGTATGTGTACTGAGAACTGCAGTCGGAAGAATGACTGTTTCATACCCCATCGCACTCAGAAGGGGCAGCGCTACAGTAAGAGAGCATTTACCAAGGCAGGATATGTCCTGAATGGTCAGAATTCTTTTCATAATCACCTCATAAAATGAATTTTTTGTAATTCTTATCTTAATCTGACATTATATAAATAGTCAGTTTGAAAAATTTTTATAAGGTCAGTTACATGCTTACCTATGATTTAACAAAAAGAAATCATCAGAGCAAAACATATTTTCTCTATGAAAGTATTAAAAAAGACATCCTTACGGGCAGACTATTGAGAAACAGTCGACTGCCATCCAAACGGGAACTGGCAAAACATCTGTGTCTGAGCATCATCACCGTTGAAAATGCCTACCAGATCTTACAGAGTGAAGGTTATATCGTCTCAAGAAACAGAAGTGGTTTTTTTGTTGCGGATATAAACTTTCATCAGATCTTTCATCGCGACTATTCAGCAGAAGACAGTTTTGCCCATTTAAAAGAGGACGAGTTTTATGATAGTCCTTTACCATCCTGTAAAGACACTATTGAAGGTCTGGCAAAAGTAGTCAGGAAAACCCTGACCTGTCACAGGGATATCTTTTGCCGTACCTCTCCTGTTGAAGGCTGCACCGTGCTGCGGAATGCCATTGCCGATTATCTGTTAAGATTCCGCTCTCTTAGGGCAAATCCTATGAACATTATCATCGGCGCAGGTTCTGAGTATCTGTACAGACTCTGTATTATGCTCTTAGGTCAGGAAAAAAGTGTCGGCATAGAATATCCCTCTTACGAAAAAATCGAGCAGATCTACCATTCGATGAGAGTAAAAACTCTGCATCTGAAAATGGGAAATGACGGAATAACCAAAGAAGCCCTGGCTGAATGTCAGGCTGACTATCTGCATGTCACGCCCTTTCATTCTCAGCCGACCGGAGTTACAGCAGGTGCCGGGAAAAGATATGAGTACCTCGACTGGGCCTACAGACATAAGGCACTTATCATTGAAGATGACTTTGATTCGGAAACCGGTTTTTTCTTCAAGCCTATAGACACTCTATTTCAGACTGACAAGCAGGAGCGCATCATCTACATCAATACCTTTACCAAAAGTCTGTCACCCGGTATAAGGGTTGCATATATGATTCTCCCTGACTTCCTGCTCAACCTGTACAGAAAGAAACTGGGCTTTCTCTCCTGCTCTGTTCCCGTCTTCTGGCAGTATGTACTGGCGGCCTATATTGATGAGGGTTATTTTGAAAGACATTTAGGGCGAAAACGCAGACAGTATCTGGGTTAAGTGCATCAAAAAGGCCGCTCCCGGCGACCTTTTTGGCTAAACAGAACATTCTGCGGCAGTTTCAGTCTGTACATCAGTACAGGAGAAAAACTATTCAAAGCGGCGAACCTGATCAAGGAGCAGACGCATCTGATCCATGCCGGCCTTGTTGGCAACCTCCAGATAAACATCGTTGATGACCTTCTCAAAGGAACTGCGATTGACGGTATTAATCCAGACTCCTTTCTTCTTGAGTTCCTCAAGCATCAGAATCTCTTTGTCGGCAACCAGTTCCCTCGTCAGTTCCTGAGCGTTATAGGCCGCATTATCAATGATCTTGCGCAGTTTATCATCCAGTGAATAATAGAGATCAGCATTCATCAGCAGAGACTGACTGTCAAAGTAATGGTAACTCAGACACAGATTATGCTGTACGGTATAGATGGTATAACTCAAAAGAACATCAAGCGGAATGTCTGAGGCAGTTACAGAACCGCTGGAAATAGACTTATACAGGTTAAAGAAGGAGATGTTCTTGGAATTGGCACCATAGCGCAAGTAACTCCTTTTTAAGCCCAGATACTTTGGAATACAGATCTCAAGTCCCACCAGATCATCTGGTGTATAAATAGGAGGTCCTTTGGTAGCGATATGTCTGAAACCGACATCAAAGATAGCCAGTGAACGTAACCCCGCCTGCTCGTAACCCTCGTTTTCCCATTTATGAATGAAATTATCTATAACACGATGGGCATGAGCATAATCACTGAACAGAAAAGGTACCGTAAGAGCCTGTAACCTTGGAACAATCTCAGCGGCAGTACCTTCGGATACAAGAGAGAAATCAACAGTACCAAGGGCAGTCTGTTCAAGAAGACTGTTCTGATCGCCTATTTCAAAATTAGGGTAGACGTCTACAATTACCGATCCGTCAGTTTTTTCACCGACTTCCCTGGCAAACTGCAATGCGGCCTGATTCTGAATATCATCAGCCGCGTAGGTATGTCCAAGACGCAGGTGGAGTTTTGGAAACTCATCTTCAGCACTGGCCGCAAAGGAAGAGATTCCCAGCACAGCTGCGGTCAGTAAAGTCAGAATAAACTTCATAGACAGTTCCCCAAAAAAAAATCATCCAAAACTATTATGACCAAAAAGACAGAAATAAAGTGTCGCTCAGATTATGTTTTTTGTTTTTCAATTCGTTATTGCTTCTCTTGGCATTGTGTTACCTGTCTTCAGTTTTCCATCTTCCTTCTACAGGATAATAGTAACGCTGACAGTTTTTAACTTAATAACAAATGGAAAAGTGTATCAGAACATGTTGCAGGAAATGAAACCTCCGCTCCTTTTGAGTGCACTGAAGTCTGTCGCAGCAGATCCCGGACTCGATGAATATTTCGGGAGGAATTTTACAAGCATAAAGGAGTAATGATGCTGAAGGTATTAGGGTCATATTTTACGAGAGCAGTTCTTTTCTGCTCTTTTGTATGCGGTGCTGCCACTGCCTCTGCTGACGGTTTTTCCGATGAGCAGATTAAAAAACTGAGCACCTTTCTGTCCAACTTTACTGAAATAGGTTTCTATACCGTCGATAACCGTGACTTTCTCGATCCTCTCCATCCTGAAACTGCCATCAGATTCGGGATCTGGCATAACTTCGTCAATAACGAAGAAAGTTATGGTTTCTGTGCCGAGGGCAAAGGCGAAACAAAATTCAGTGATGCCAAAGGCTGCCACATAGGTTATTTTGCCATGCCCAAAAAATACGTTCAGAACAGCATCATGAAATACCTCGATTTCACTTTTGAGGATCATCAGAGTGTCTCATCAGAATACGGCAACTTCGCCTTTGACGGCAATTACTATTACTTTGAAGGAGCAAGCGGAGAGGCTGTCTATACCAGGGTTCTTAAGGCTAATCAGGATTCACCGGGAGTCATATCCTGCTCAGGAACACTCTACAATCCTGATAATCCTGATGAAATCCTGGGCACCTTCAGAGCAGAGGTATCTCCTTCCGAATGGCAGGGCAAAAAGTTATGGTATCTTATGAACATTGAATCAGAGTTCAAAAGATAAGTTTGCCAGGATTCTGGATTCACCGTGCTGTCAGACCGATCGTGACAGAAAAAACTGGTCGCAACTGTAACAGGACTATGTAGGATCTTATGTTGCAAAACGGCGTGACCATCGCTATTGAAGTCGTTTGAAAAGTAAAAAAGCAGATACGAAAAAGCCTCTTCAGGTCAGTCTGAAGAGGCTTTCACCAGTCAGGACAAATTAGCGCAGACCGTTATCATCGTTACTGGCATCAATGACAGAAAGATTAACATTTTTCTCTTCAGGTTTTACGGCATCGTTTGCCGGTGTAGGCATTTTTACGTAACCTGAATCATTATTGGTCTGAATAATCGGATCTTCTATCTTACTGCTGTCAGACTTCATATCATGGAAAGTCGTTTTCTCAGAAGGAGCAATCTCACTGATCAAAGATTCCTGACTCTTCCCTGCAATTGAAGAATCATCAGAATTAAGAGTTTCATTCTGCTCAGTGTCATCAAAATCATGCAAAGCACTGATATCATTTGACGGCATGGACAGAAAAACAGAAGAAGTTTCATTTTCCACGATCACACCAATCGCTTGCAGGATCAGATTCATCGGCATTCTTTCCTGATCAAGTCTTGCTCTCTGACCAAATACGCCTGAGGCCAGCATACGGTAAAGACTGGCTTCCTCGGCTGTAAGTGCCATAGGAGTCTCAATGTCCTGAGCAGATATATCGTCGAAGGAAAGAATCTCCTTATTCTCTATTACGGTCTGAGCATCAAGCAGTCTGCTCTCCGTACGAGGCAGATAGACTCGAATATTGTTGAGAATGGCAAAGGAACGCAAATCAATGTTGCCAAGATAGAAGCACTGAGCACCGCCAATCCACCTGATACTGCACATTCTGTTGATGCTGTGAGGTGCAACCACAACTATTACACTCCCTTCAATATCAGGAACAGACAGGGCAGTAGAGATATCTTCAAAAAAGAAAACACGATAAGGTTTGATATCTAGATTGTTAAGCTCTTCTGCAGTGGCAGCAAGGTAACGCAGTCCACCAACCTTCTCACGAAGATTCTTGTCAAGAATCACAATTCTCTGCAGTCCAGATGGAGGAACCAGACCGAACTGCTGCAGATCCTTTCTCAGCGGATTAAGATTAAGATATTCACGCAGGAACTCAATAAGCAGTGAACGATGGGATTCGAACCAGACAGAATCCACACCGCGAACAGGGATCTGACGGATCATCTTGCCGCTGTTGCGGTTCTTACACAGCCATTTGCAGACACCGATAAAGCGGACGAAATCATTCTCTTCAAACGAGGTTATATAATTGATGAAATCAAGACTGGAATCAGTAAGTTCCGGGCATTCATGCTTGATGTAATTAAGACGGGACAGAGCAGAATGATATTCAACCAGATGGCCGGCCCAGGCGGCAAGTTCATCAGGCTTTTCAAAAACCAGATGAATAGGTACATCAATTTCACCTATCCCCTGGTAGTTCTTCTTCAGAAAATCAACCGTTCCTGACGGCAGTTCTCTGTGCCAGTCCTTGCAGAATCTTAAGAATTCATCCTTGTGAGCCAACACTTCGTCATCATGAGTCGGTGCTCCAAGGTAAATGCGTTTAGGAAAACCGTCAATCTTTCCATTCTTAATTGACTGTGACAGCCAGGATACAATCTTGCTGCGATAAATTGCGTTTATTTCTGTACGAATACCGTTACGTTGTTTCACAACCAACTCCTTTAGCACGACAACTTGGTGTCAGATTACCGTGTTAATCATACAACAATTACAAGAGATCATTTAAAGATATTCACAACAAAACTGCTGACGACGCTGAATCTGTGAGATCTTGCGGTCATAGAAGAACAGTGTTTTGCACATCTCACCTTACAGCTGGCAAAATGGTGATGAATGCCTTTACAGAGTAAATAAGGAGCAACTTTCAGTTCTTCCGACTGTTTTTCTGCTCAACTCTGCGACGTCTGAAAAAAGCGGACAGCACATTTGCGCACTGACAGGCCAAAACGCCTCCTCTGACCTCAATAATATGGTTGTGCCGAGGATTTTTCAGTACATCAAAAACACTGCTGCAGGCCCCGGTCTTAGGATCATCTGCGCCATAGACAAGTCGGTGGATGCGACTGTGGATAAGAGCACCTGCACACATACAGCAGGGTTCCAGAGTGACATACATGGTCAGTCCGACCAGTCTGTAGTTATCAAGAGCCAGACCTGCTCTGCGTAGCGCTACAATCTCGGCATGAGCTGTCGGATCGTGTGCGGTTATGGTCTGATTACAACCTGAAGAGACTATCCTGCCCTGAGGATCGACAATAACGCAGCCGACTGGAATTTCATCAAGATCTTCAGCACATCTGGCCTGCGCTAACGCAAGTTCCATATAATACTCATCGGAGTCAGGCACCAAAGAGAGTTACTCCGAAATGTTCAAGGACGATCACCAGCCAGGTCAGTGCGGTCAGGATGAGCATAACAAAAACGCAGGCTGAACCAAGATCTTTGGCACGTCCTGAAAGTTCATGGCGTTCCATGCCGATACGATCAACTACCGCCTCAATTGCCGAGTTAGCCAGTTCAACAGTTACCGTGAGCCAGGGCATGATTACCAGAAGCAGAAACTTCACTCCACTGTCAGCAAGAAAAAATGCCCCTATGGTCAGCAGCACCGCGAGAACCATCTCCTGTCTTACCGCAGCCTCATTCTGCCACCCGGCCTTAAACCCCTGCATGCTGTAGATGCCGGCTTTGAAAATACGTTTTAAACCTTTTTGTTGAACTTTTGCCATCGTTAAATACCTCGCCTGAAGATTCTAGCAAATTTTATGACCCACTTGAATTTTTCCGAAGCATAAAAAAGCTGTCTTGCGTTACAGGAAGGACGGTGTCAGAATCTTGGACGGATTGTGACTGAATAAAGGTCTTTGTATGACTCTTGAGACTATCGGCATCATTTTAGGTTTTTTCGGGGCCTTTGCCCAGGCACTGAATTATGCAGTGACCAAGGACTGTCAGGAGAAAAGCGGACAGCAGGGACTCAGACTTCTGGTCTCAGAACATCTTGCCATGTTTTCCCTGACTTTGTTTCCTTTTCTTTTTTTCAGACATTACGCCTATTTCTGTTATGAGGTCTTCTGGTACGTTGTCGCCATTGTTGTCCCCTATCTTGTGGCGCAGTACGCCATCAACAAGGCCATCGCCCTTTCTGACGCCTCCATTGTCTCACCGCTTATGACGGTTAAGGTGCCGATTCTGGCTCTTGTCTCGTTGTTTCTCCTCGACAGGGGCTTTAGTTCGGTTCAGTACCTTGCCATAGTGATGATTATTTCCCTGGGCTGGTATTACTCTTCTCTGTCAGGTCGCATCCGTCTGTGGCCACTTTTCTACATCACATTAGGTTGCGCCAGTTTCTGTTTTTCTGATCTGGCCATGACCAGACTCACCCATTTTATTCCCTCAGCCTCAAGAGCAGAACAGATAGCTGCAGGCATAACCTATGAGTATATTGCCTCAGGACTTCTGGCTATTCCGGGCATTTTCTACTGTAAAGTCGGAGTAAGGGACATCTGGTCCACAAAATGGATTGCCGTGCTCTGGCTTTTAAGTATGGTAGGTATCGTAGGATGCTTCAATCTTACCGGCGTGGTTGAAGGCAACATCATTCAGACTCTGCGCAGTGTCATCGGGGTCATTATTGCCTACCTGTTCTACCGCAGATACATCCGGGACGGAGCCACTTTCAGAAAGAAACTTTTCATTTCCATCGGAATGTTTCTAGCAGTAGCCCTCTACTACTGTTAGGTACAAAGAAGATCTTCAACTTTCCGTATCTCTTGGCGCGTGTTTGTACAGCCTCACCTGAGCAGATGAAGTTGCAACAGCTCAAAAAGGTTACGGCCCAAATACTACTGCCTGCGGCAGTAAATGCACTGAGGTCCAACAAAGACCATCGCATAGGCTTTGACATTTCTGCCCTTAAAATCGAGGGCTGACTGGTATCTTAAAACCTGTTCACTGGCATCTTTGATGAGTCTTTTAACTGAGTTTTCATTGCTCTTATCAGCAGCCTCTGTTTTTGTCAGATACTTAAGTTCAAAAAGGTAGATGCACTCATTGCTCATACCTCTG
>JAGBLM010000002.1 GCA_017635415.1 Succinivibrio sp.
CAGATCGATTATAACATAAGGAAGAGCGATTTTGCAGTACCGTGAAGCGCAACATGCAGAAAACGAAGTTACTATTCACGGCCGTTTTACTTCTTATAAAGGTAAAATGGTTGATTGACCCTACACATAACTACATAGAGACAGTTCTCATAAATGCTGATTTTCCTTGAAAAATCAAGGATTTTCAGCATTTTTTTGTTGACAGTCTTATCTTTATGTGTTATACTATACACATAAAGATAGGGAGGTGCTCTGATGGGTATTGTGTATCAAACAGATAAAAGAAGCGGCATTACATATGCCTACGAAAACCAGTCTTTCTGGGATCCGGAACTCAAACGCTCCCGCTCCAAAAGGAAGCTGATCGGCCGGGTTGATAAAGAAACCGGTGAGATTGTCCCTACTGACGGGCGCTGCAAAAAGCGCAGTCCCTCCTACCAGGGCGATGATGAAGACAGATACCAGATGCCTAAGACCATGACGGAAATGCGTTCTGAGATACGCCGTCTGCTTAAGGAGAATGCCTCACTGAAGGAGCAGCTGAGGGAACTCAAGAAGTAATCAGAAAACAGGGAGGGACAGCATTATGACGCTTCAGGAAGCATATGAAAAACGTCGTCAGGAAGTCCTCTCCCTGCAGCGCCAGGTCAAAAAACTTCAGAAAGAGCTCGATGAGGCATCCGCCGGAACCTATACCCCCGCAGAAAAAGTGGAGTTTCTTAAACAGATAAACAGCCTGACTCACAAACTGACAGCTGCCGAAAAAGAACGCGACCGCTACCATGAATGGTGGGACCGGGAGCGGAAAAGAAATATGTACTACGATTTCGGTAAGATGGACCTGGAAGAAGAAAATGACAGGCTGAAAAAAGAAAACGAAGAACTGAGAAAGCAGGTAGAAGCGCTTCAAAAAAACGGAAGCCCGGATGCCGAGGCAAAGATCAAAGCTCTGTCAGATGAAGTGGCCAGGCTGACTGCTATTCTTAACAATGACGGCACAAACAGCGGTACCCCAACCAGCAAAACGCCAATCAATAAAAACAAGCACATCCCGAACTCCCGGGAGAAATCTGACCTGGAGAAAGGCGGGCAGCCCGGACATAAGCAGCACACTCTTGGTCCGGTTCCTGATGATGAAGTGACCGACGCGGAAATACATTCTCTGGAATCCTGTCCGTACTGCGGCGGCGAACTGGAAGAAGTTGGCCATGATGACAAAGATGAGCTGGATTACGAAGTAAAGGTTATCAAGAAGCGTCATAGATATCTCCGATACAAATGTAAGAACTGTGGGAAGGAATCACGTGCGCGTGTTGAAAACCGGCTTAAAGAGAAATGCCAGTACGGCTCTGCTCTGCAGGCAATGATACTTGCACTGCTTGACCTCGGGTTTGTCAGTGTGAACCGTGTAAAAAAGCTGATTGGCGGTTTCTTTTCCGGACAACTTAATCCATGCGAGGCTTTTATTATCGGCATGCAGAAAAAGGCAGCCAGAAAACTGGATCAGTTTGCCGCAGATGTCAAACGCGCCCTCACTTCGGAGCTTGTCCTGTACTGGGATGATACGGTGATCTTTATCAACAAGGATCGCAGCTGCATGCGATTTTACGGGACAGAGAAACTGGCCCTTTTCACCGCACATACCGCCAAAGGCAGGGAAGGACTTGATGAAGACGGGTTACTGGCTCTGCTCAGTTCCATGACCTTTGTTATGCATGACCATAACACGGTGAACTATAATGCAGATTTCATATTTGTCAACATCGAATGCAACCAGCACTTACAAAGAGATCTGCAGAAACTTGTTGATATATCAGGTCATGAATGGGCTGCTTTGCTGAAGCAACTGATATCTTCTACAATCCACGACAGAAAGCAGCGGCAAAAACAGGGGGAAACATCCTTTACCGATGAGTACATAAAAACTTTCAACACTCGATTAGATGAGCTGCTGGCACAGGGCGAACGGGAATACGAGGCAGACCACAACCGATACTATGGAACGGATGAGCGCAGGCTGCTGGGCAGGCTGAGGAAATACAGGGATAACTACTTTATGTGGGTCAGGGATTTCCGGCTTCCCACCACGAATAATCTCAGCGAAAGAAGCCTGAGATTCACGAAGATCCACGAAAAGGTTTCCGGCCAGTTTGAATCCGTTGAGTATGCACGCTACTTTGCAAAAATTAGGACATACCTGGAAACATGTGCCAGGAATGGGATCAATGAATTTGAAGCATTATTGCGATTGACTCAAGACAATCCCTTCAGCCTTTCAGAAGTACTCTCCTGCAGCGGCAGCTAATATCTGCCGCCGGGAGTGTTGGATTCAGAGAAATCCGGCTCTGCCGGATTTCATCCTTTTGAAAAAAGCAGGCGACTCACTGTAGTGGTGAGCCGCCATTTTTATTTACTCAAGTGGCCGTGAATAGTAACGGAAATTTTTGAATCGGATAAACCTGAATTCCTGAAGTTGCTCGAATCTACCATTGATCTCAGTGAATTAATTCCGGTTTCCTTTGGAAACCATTTCTATGCTTCTACGGGAAGACCCCGTGAATAC
>JAGBLM010000040.1 GCA_017635415.1 Succinivibrio sp.
CGGGCGGCCTTTATTGATTCAATCTGTTCATCGCTGAATTTATAAGTCTTATTTTTTCCCATAAAGATATGATATCACAAACATCCGGAAATTGCAAGGATTGTATTGGGGTTTAGTATAAACACAACAAAAACCGCCGAACCTGACAGGGTATACGATTGATTGCTTGCGCAATCAATTTACCCCGTCAAATCCGACGGTTATCCATCACGAATGCGATATTCAGTTTCAAACGCCCCGCAAGGCGCAAAAAGGGCGCAGTTATCCCATGCTCTGCTCTGCTCTGCTCTGCTCTAAGGAGCGTAGCTCTATTCCGCATGGCTGTCAAGCCCTCCTATACTAATTTCTGATGATTTTTTTGACTGTGTTCATCGTCACAGCGCCCACGGTCTGGAATCCTCTGGGTCAGAATCGTCATCCAGGAAATTCTGGGCGTAAGTTGGCGTGAGATCGTAGCGGCGAATGATCAAATCCTTAATCTGCGGATCTGCCATACCCGCAAACCTCAACATACCAATTGACTCTTTAATCTTCTCTGTCCTCTCGGATGCCATCTTCACATATTCCGGACTGAACATTGTCATCATAATTTTCTCAACCTCCGGTCTGTGTTCTTCCAAATACCTGACCAGGTAGCCTCTCTGAATGCAAAGGTCGATTGTCGCGGTGACAGCCTGCTGCTTTTCCTCCGGTGTGTTTGCTTTAAGCACGTTTTCATCCCAGATTCGGCAGAAGCCAATATATTCTTCAATAATGCCGCCTTTGTATTCACCATGGATGATTCTGGCCTTAAACTCCGGTTTATCCGGATCGCCGCCAAAGAATTCCTGATTCAGAGAAAGAACATCCTTTTCAACCTTCTTCTTACCGGTGTAAATCACAAAGGCCTCAACGTCCGGCACATCCACCTTGACGGAACTGTGCAGATCAGCTTTCCTGATCTTCAAATAGCTCATAGCGGAATCAAAGTAGTAATCTGCCAAACGGAAAATGATATTCACGCTCCATGTGGACTGTGCTTCTGTCAGCACGATAAGCTTCCCTCTGGCCAGTAGCCCCAGATCGTTGTATGGATGAATCGTAAGCACATTGTCCATCGTGATCATTTCAAGATCATCTTCCGTGATGGTGGTATCCTGCGGGAACAGTTCTTTATAAAGTCGGAGCTGATACTCCTTGCGCATGAACAGATTGAGGAACACAGAATTCTTGGCCTGACGGTTCACTCGATCCTGCTTCATGGCGTCAAGCTCATGCTTGTAGGCATCCCGTTCCTGTACAACCTCTTTATAGGTCTGTTTCTTTTCAGCCACTGTGTTCACCTACTTCTTCTCATGATTTGTATCCTCACGCCAGCCGGGATCCATGGCCCATGCGTTATGGCATAATGATACAGATAGGGTATACCATAAAGTGAACCCCCTTGTCAAGACAAATTTTCTGCCGTTCAGGCAGAAGCCTGTCCGTTCGATGTTCCTGTGCCACCATGTCACATTGTCAAGGCCTGCGATCGCCTGAATCACTTGTTACAATAATACTTCTGATTCGGACTCTTAGGCTTGTCTGGTATTGTCAGAAGCAGTTTTGCCTGCCTGAATCATTGGAACAAGAATCTTTTTCCGGAAATATTCTCTTGTTTTAATCCCACAAAATTCCTGCATCTCCGACCTTGTCCGAGGCTCCGAACAATATTCAAGAAGCTCGTTAAGCTTGTTGACATCAAGACTAATTGTTATGGTCTGATTAGTATACGCATGGCTGTCAAGCCCCTTTCTGTTTATATTTTATGCCTGCTTCGGTGCAAGGAGCGCATGCACATACTCTCTCGTGACATTATAGAGTTTCATCACTTTAGCAATGATATCTTCATCAGACGCACCATCAAGCCTGTAAGCTTTTATTGCTCCCGTAACTTCTCTCTTTAAATTATTCTTTTCCTGGGCTTTGCACATATCGATACCTCCCGATTCTACCTCTAATTCAAGATTCAACTTCATTGCTGCATTCAAAAAATACGCTGTCTCCGAACTGACCTTTCTGTGTCCTTCCCTCACGATCAACTCGTCTGCATCCTCCGACTGA
>JAGBLM010000041.1 GCA_017635415.1 Succinivibrio sp.
AGACCTGCAGCTGCTGCGGATATAAAAATCCGCTTGTAAAGGATCTTGCCATACGCAGCTGGGAATGCCCTGAATGTCATACAGAGCATGACAGGGACACCAATGCAAGCATAAACATCCTGAAAAAGGGACTGGGTATACTGTAGTCAGAAGAATAAAGAGTACCGTAGGGCATACGGGAATTTACGCTTGTGGAGACCGTGTAAAACTAAAGCTCTGGTAGCAATGTAGTGGTCGCTGAAACAAGAATCCCACGACTTTAGTCGTGGGAGTGTCAAATAGTCCGTCGTGCAAGCAGCGGCGTTTTGCATCTGATCGAGCTACGCCGCAAAAGTTGAACCAAAGACTCCTGAAAAACTAAATCAGATCTCCGGTCTATAGACCTTAACATTGTGATAGCCCATTTCTTTTAACTGACGAGACTGCATCGTACTCATCACGCCCTGATCACAGAACAGACAGTAGGTTTTTACCTGATCAAGTTTGGGAAATTCTTTTGCGACCTTGTAGAAAGGCATTCTCATCACTTCATTGTGTTCACATGACAAAGGCGTCTTTTCGGCATCATCAGGAGCACGGACATCAAGTACGATCTCGCCGCTCTTAAGTTCAGAGGTCACCTCAATCTCTTCGATAAGTCTGCTTGTATCTGACGGAATATCATTCACGTCAATTACCCGCGCCGCAGCTGCCGCTTTTTGTGCAAGATCGGAGTCCATTTTGGCCTCTTCTGCTTCGACAAATTCAAGCTGCGGACAGACATTAGGATGATCGGAAATCACCCCGCAGTACTCAGGCATATTCTCAGCAAAACCGATGGTCCCGATTGCGCGTGATTCGTCAACAATAGACTGTTTGTCCGAAGTTACAAGCGGACGAATAATCAGCAGATCGGTGACTCTGTCAATATGCGACAGATTGGTTATAGTCTGAGAGGAAACCTGCCCGAGACTCTCTCCTGTCACCAGAGCCATAGCGTTGTACTTTTTGGCAATCAGAGCACCAACACGCATCATCATACGTTTGAGGATCACCCCGCGTACACCGTGATGGGTACGCTCCAGGATCTGACCTACCACCTCCTCAAAAGGAATAGTGACGAATCTGACCTTATGCGATGAACCGTATCTGTCCCAAAGGAAATAACTCTCCTGCTTGACACCAAGTTCGTGTGCCGTTCCGCCCATGTTAAAGAACAGGTAATTGACCCGACAGCCGCGATTCATTGCTCTGTACGTGGAAACACCGCTATCAAATCCGCCGGAAATCAGACTGAAGACATCACCCTGTGAACCAATAGGGAAACCGCCAATTCCGAGGTATCTTTCGCCTGCAACATAGGCAGACTGATGTTCGATAGTGACGTGAATAGTAACCTCAGGATTATCAAGGCACACTCCTCTGTTGGGAAAAGCGGCCTTAAATTTTCCGCCCAGAATTCTCTCCGCCTGCGGGGAATTAAAGTCATGATTGCCCAGACGCTTGACTCTGACGGCAAAGGTTTTGTCGACAATATCAGGTCCGCACAGAGGTTTTATCTGCTCAAACAGATCACCAAGATCAGTAAAACAAAACTCCCTGACCTCCATGAAGGAATGGATACCGGGAATTCTTGACAGTTCCCTGACGGCAACCATACGGGTGTTCTCGTCATTTCCCTCAAACTCAGCGGTAATCTTGTCCCACATGGACATGGCATTGACCTTGATATTGTGATGAGTCGCAACATTAACAATATTCCGTCTGACCATCTTAATCAGACGGGTACGAACCGGTTTGCTTTTAATGGAAATTTCCGGGAACAGCCGTAAAACAAATTTCATTTTCTTTTCTTGGTTATGGTTTATCAAATGGGGGAGAGAAAAAAAGAGCCCTGCGGGCTCTTTTTTATGAGTTTAAGCAGGTTTGTGATCGTGGTGATGACCGCAGCAGCATTCATGTTCATCACCGTCGTCATGATCATGGTGATGACCGCAGCAGCATTCGTGCTCCTCGCCGTCATCATGATCGTGGTGATGACCGCAGCAGCATTC
>JAGBLM010000042.1 GCA_017635415.1 Succinivibrio sp.
CAATATTCTTCGTCTTTATATTCAGAATACTGGGAAAACAGGTATAAGCTACAGAAATCTGTCTTCCCTGAACAAAGTAACCGTGTAAGAAAAATTCTAGCGGTAGTGGCGGTATATGAGCCCGTCTGTTCGGTAGTGACTAAGTATTACTAAATCATGACGAACAAATTAAAATCCTGCTGTCGTAGTAGGATGCTCGGCAATTTATTGCCGAATGTAGTTCACAACTGAGCGACTTTTTAACAGTCAAAAAGTAGAGAAAGTGGTTTTAGCATATTTTTTCTTTTATTTTACAAGATGATGAAAAATAAATTGCATTATGCAAACTGTGTCTTGTTTTTTTATCTCCATTCTCTGATACAAAAGTTATAGTTCATAACATATTTAAAAAAATGATCATCAACTTTTTTCGCTGGAGAGAATTATGTCTGAAACGAGCGAATCGAATCTCAGACTTATGGAAAAAATCTGCTGGTATTACTACTGTGAGGGGTTAACTCAGCAGCATATTGCCAAAATACTGGGTCTGACTCGAATAAAAGTTATCAAATTCCTTGAGGAAGGTCGGCAGAAGGGCGTGGTCAGTTTTCACGTCACGAGACTTAACAAAAGTCTTTCAGAGCTTGAGCGCCGGATGGTTAAAACGTTTAAGCTGGACGAGGTGGTGATAATTCCAACTCCGAAGGGCGATAGTGATGTCACCGATATGCTGGCTATTGCGGCGGCAAACTATGTTGGTCAGCGTTTAAGTCGTGAGACCACCATAAATATCGGCTACGGCAAGACAACGGTCAGAATGCTGAACCGTCTTGCCGTATTGGCTGAGTGGACCTGGTCTGCGGTTGCTCTTACCGGTGGAGTAAACGTTTATCTGCCAAATATTGAATCAGACGTGTATAAGGCCAAATTGCATCTTTATCCTGCTCCGTTAAGACTGGAAAGTGTTCAGTTGCGTGATTCACTGATGAATCAACGGGAATTTAGAAGTATTATCGAACTGGCAAAAAAAGCTTCTTTAACCGTATTTTCCCCAGGTGGACTGACCCCTGAGGCAACATTCATACAGCAAGGACTGTTTGAGGAAAACGATTATATTTACTTCAAACGTCTCGGTGCAGTGGGTGATATTCTGGGGCATTTTGTGGATAAAGACGGTGCTATTGTTGATCCTGATACTGACAACCGGCTTATTACCACATCTTTTGATGTGTTAAGAACACTGGGCCGTACCGTTATGGTTTCAGGTGGCAAGGACAAAACCGAGGTGATCAAGGCCGCGCTGAAACTTAAACTATGCAAGGTCTTCATTACTGATGAGAAGACTGCCACTGATATTATGGCCAAGTCCTGATCCGGAACAGAGGTTCTGACCTGACGGCATTTGAGGTCAGAACCTTGCGTATGCCTTAATCTGCAGGCAGCATCTTTGCGGCAGGAGTTGCCTTATAGCTCCTGTACCAGCGCAACGACACCAAGAGCATCAGACAGAGCATATAAAGAAGAAACAGTCCGTATATTCCCGTCATTTCCGCCAGAGTCTGTCCTCTTAGGGCGATATCGCGATAAAGTTTGTATCCCCAAACCAGAGGAAAGGCGTGAGATGCTGTATAAGCCCATAGTGGCAGAAATCCTACGGCCATAGTGGCGCCGCCCAAGATGAATCCAGGCGGAACAATCAGAATCATATAGGCAGCACCCTGACCTGGGTTTTCCGCATGCCAGGATAAAAGCAGTGCCAAAAGTCCGATGCACATTCCTGTCATAAATACCGAGGGCAAAAAGACAAGGTAGTTGCCATCAAAACGGAGCTGACCAAAGAGGATCAGCAGTGCGTACATCATGGTAATTGCGGTTGTATAAAAGAGCGCATATGGCAGGAGTCTGGCTATCATTGCCAGAGGACCTCTGTCAAGTACTGACTCAAACTGACCGCTCATACGTAAGCGCCCGGTAATCATGAGAGTAGAAAGACCAAGGTAGAGCGAGGAGAAAAAATAAATAAAGCTGGTGACGGTGGTATTGGTGGCTGAATAAACAGGATCGAACAGGCGTCTTACCTTAACGCTAAAAGGATTTAACGCCGCCTCAGTCTCGTTTTGGGCAAGTCCGAGTTTGCCTGCACTTACGCCTGCCATCTGTCCTGAGATCTCGCCTACGATGGCATTAAGTTCCTCAATAACTGAGGCATTCTGGGCTTCATTACTGTAGTCAGCAAGATAGCCGATATTGATATGTCTGCGTCCTGTCAACAGATTCTTTTCCAGATCTTTTGGCAGATACAGAACCCCCAGGGTTTTCTCGTGTACGGTAAGATCGGCCGGATCGACAGGCGAATGATAGACATCGGCAACATCTATGTAGGTTGAGGAGTTGATCTGCTCGATAAGGTTCTGGGAGAAACTTGAGTGATCGAGATCGATGACGCTGATCCGTCCTTCTATTACCACCCCGTGTGAAAAGACGATGGAGAAAATAATACAGGTGATGGTAGCGATCATCAGTGACATTTTATGATAGGGCGGCAGATGTCCCGAGCGCATGGCTAAAACTTCCTCTACCACGGATTTGAATATATTATTCATCTGCAATCTCCACGGTCATGCCGGATCTCAGATTATCTTTTTTCTCGGGGTATATTCTGACCTTATAGGATGTCAGATCAGCCTGTCCCTGTTCTCGTGTCATGCGCATGTCAGCAAAGGAAGGAGCGGCCTCCACGAAGCGGATGATGCCGTCAACATAATCATCAAGGGCCGGCACATAACCTTTAATGTGGTCTTGGGCCCTGAACTTTACCGCTGCATATTCTGATATATAGATATCATAGTAGTAATTATCTGTTTCAAGAAGAACGGCAGTTGAACCGCTTGGGATAAGTTCGCCCTCCTCAAAATTAACCTCCAGAACCTTGCCGTCAGTCGGTGCATAAAGTCTGGTTCTCTCAAGATTGAGACGTTCTTGGCCAAGCTGCGCTCTTAAGGCCTCGCGTGATGCTTTTAGGGCGTTTAAGGCATTATTCTTGTTTTCGATTTCAGCACGGGACTGTATGATGCTGCTTAAAGTCATGCCTTCTGCACTGTGCTGCTTCTTAAGTTTC
>JAGBLM010000043.1 GCA_017635415.1 Succinivibrio sp.
GCGAGAGCACCTTACAGTCAGCGCTCTCTCGAACGAGCTTACCGCACAGTCCGAGCAGTCTGACCGTGTCAGAACACGCAAGTACAGGCACAGTGAGAGCTTCACACCGAGAAAGCGCGACAGGATCATTGCAGATACCCAGGGCGACAGCACCGTTATCTATGGCATTCTTCAGAAAATCATGTCCGTCAAAGCGCTCGCCTCTTAAAGCAATAAACAGAGCGCCACGGCAGTTGCGCGAATCTGTAGATACCGCCTTTACCGTCACATTCCCTCCGCGTACAGTACCCTGCGCTGCGACAGCAAGTTCACTTAATTTAAATTCAATCACAGTCTACTCCGGTTAGTTCCGAGGCAATTTCCCGATCGGAAAAATGTATCGTTCTGTCCTTGAAAATCTGGTAATCCTCATGACCTTTGCCGCAGATTACCACCACATCATCGGCACCCGCATGGGAAAACGCATAACTGATGGCTTCCTTTCTGTCGACGATAAAGGTGGTGTTTGTTGCCTGTTCGACTCCGGTCGCCATATCATCGAGGATGGCTTTAGGATCTTCGCCCCGCGGATTGTCGGAAGTAAACACCGCCCTATCGGCAAAGACGGAGGCCTTGATGGCCATCAGAGGACGTTTTCCTCTATCACGGTTACCGCCACAGCCTGCCACACACCAGATCTTGCCGTCAGGATGATGTTCTCGGGCGGCTCTTAAAGCCTGCTCAATTCCATCGGGTGTATGCGCATAATCGACAATCAGATGCGGTTTTCCCTCGGCGATAAAGCATTCCATTCTGCCTTTGACCGGTTTAAGTTCCGGAGCTCTGGCAAGCAGATCAGCAAGCGAGAATCGCAAAGACAGCATAATGGCCAGGGCGCAGGCAAAATTCTCAACATTAAATGAACCGATAAGTCCGATGCGACAGCTGCCATGCTCTCTGCCGGTTTCAATTTCAAGCTGCAGACCATCCTTTTGGTAACTGACCTTTTTGATCCACACATAACCGTATTTGCCGAAACGATCGTCCTTATACATCTCCTGACGGGTATAGGGAATACAGAAAGGATACTCATGGGAAAAACTGCTACCCGTCTGATTATCTATGTTTATCGCCAGGCATTCCTGCGGCACCATCTGCAGAAAAAGCGCCTTGGCCTGTCTGTAGTTTTCCATGCTGCCGTGATAGTCCAGATGATCACGGGTAAGATTGGTAAAGCCGCCGGCCACAAACCGGCACTCATCCACACGACCTTCCACGACACCTATTGATGAGACCTCCAGTGCCGCGTAGAGTGCCCCCTGTTTTACCAGTTCAGACAGCGTTCTCTGCAGCGTCAGAGTATCAAGTGTGGTATTGGCACTCTTGTTGAGTTCCGGCAGAAATCCATAGCCCAAAGTCCCTAAAACCGCACATTTCTTGCCCATCAGTGTCAGCCACTGGGCAACAAGTTGGGTAATGGTGCTCTTGCCGTTGGTGCCGGTAACCCCGATAAGACCGAGTTTATGACTCGGATTGTCATAAAACCAGGCGCCGAGTTTTGCCAAAGTCTTGCGTTTAGGCAGTACCATGACCGGCACTCCTAAGGATGCCGCATCACTCCCGTTAAGACGGTTATCACTTGTACAGATAACCGCCTTGGCCCCCTGCTTTACAGCCTGAGCAACAAAATCAAGTCCGTTGACTCTGGTCCCTCTTAAAGCAACAAAGACACTTTTCTCATTCACTCTGCGGGAATCTGTCTCAAGGGTTTGAAGCTCACAGTCTTCCTTAAGTTCACCCCGATATCCCATAAACTTTTTTAATGCTGATAGCGCTGGCATTTGACCTAAATCCTTAAAAACTACCTGTTCTCTTCTTCCGGTCTGTCCGGAGGCACATTATATAACTGCAGGGCCGAAGCCATCACCTCACTGAAAACCGGACCTGAAACCGAGCCGCCATAGAAGCCGCCCTCACGCGGAGCCTCTATGACTACGACCATGGCAAAGCGGGGCTTGCTGATAGGAGCAAAACCGGCAAACGTTGCCATATACAAATCGCTGTAGGTGCCTGACTGTGCGATCTTGGCAGTACCGGTCTTGCCTGCCACCCGATAACGGTTAATCGCCGCCTTCTTGCCGGTACCTTCGGAAACCACACTCTCCATCGCCGCGATCATGCGCCGGTCTTCACTTTGACTTACCACCTGTTCTGACTGCGGAGCATCACGCAGTTTCAGAATGGATACTGGCAGTTGCTCACCGCCGTGAGCTAAGGTGGCATAGGCAGAAGTTAGTTGCAGATTGGTTACGGCCACACCATAACCAAAGCCCAAGGTGGCCTTGTCGATTTCCGCCCAGAACTTGCGGTTTTCATTCAGTCTACCCGCACTTTCACCGATTAGTCCGGACTGAGTCTTACGGCCGAAACCGAAGCGCTGCAGCATGTCCATGACCCTGTTCGGTCCGATTCTCATCGAAATTCTGGCCATCCCGGTATTGGACGAGTATTTGATGATATCCGTCAGATTTCCTCTGTCCATGAAATGACTGTCACGCACTACCTTGCCGTCTACAACAAACGGCCGGGTATCGAAGATCTCGCCCCAACTGACCATCCTACTCTCAAGACCGGCCAGTGCCACCAGCGGCTTCATGGTTGAACCAGGCTCAAAAATATCGGTTATGGCGCGGTTTTTGGCGTTTGAGCTGTCAAATTCCTTACGGTTGTTAGGATCAAAGGAAGGATAGTTCACCAGGCTGACTATTTCACCGGTCTGCACATCGATGAGCACTGCACTGCCGCTGTCGGCCCGGTGCTCACGGACCGCTTGGCCAAGGGCGGCATAGGCGATAGACTGCAGACGGTCATCCACACTGAGCATCAGATTTCCGCCGGCATTTCCCTCCTGCACAGTGGCAAGATTTTCAATGATATTGTTGTAGCTGTCCTTATGCGCCACTCTCGTGGTTTGCTGAGCAGAAAGGTAACTGTTGAAACTCTGTTCCACGCCGTACACACCGTCACCCTCACCGTTGAGAATGCCGACCAGGCCTGCATTGACCTCTCCTGTTGGATAGTAGCGACGGTAACTGTCATGCAGGATCAGACTGTCCTTGCACAGTTTTTTGAGTTTGGAAGCCTCTTTCGGGTCAAGATAATGTTTAAGGTGCACAAACCGGCGGTTCGGATCTTTCACCTTCTCATAGAGTTCTGTCTTGTCTATCTCAAGGATCTTGGCAATCTCTGTCATGACGGTGTCATCTCTGACAATTCCGCTCTCATGCATAAGCTTCGGGTCAGCATCAACTGTCTTTACAGGTACGGAAATGGCCAGGATCTTGCCAAAACGATCAGTGATAAGTCCCCGCGCCGGTTCAAAATGATAATTGCGGACAATACGCGCATTGCCTTCTTTAATCAGCGTGTCAGGATAAAGGATCTGAATCCATACCAGACGACCTATCAGCGCACAGGAAAACAGAAACAGCACCAGCCATACCGTTCCTCTGCGGAATCTGCCGAGCGGATAGAATTTGTTTTTTTCTTTAGGATTAGTGTCCATACCTTGAAGATAAATTATTACCGAGAAGCACTCAGACGGATCATAATCTCATCTTCAGTCTTTGGCTTAACCATACCCAGATTTTTTGCCGCCACTTCTCTTATCTGTGAGTGAGACGACAGAGACTGACGCTCAGCAAGCAGAGACAGCCATTCCTTCTGCAGATTGTCATTGTTGACGTTGATCTCATTGAACTGGGCGGTCAGACTGCGTGTATCCTGAACCTGATGCACCTTATACATGGCAAGAACACAGACTGCAGCCAGCATGATATATACCGGCAAATAATGAAAAATATCGGCAAAAATTGTCGGTACCAGCGCCCGCACCTGCTTGGGCATAGCAAGCTGTCTATACCCTAAAAGGGCATAACCGCCTGCGTTTTTAGGTTCTTCGGTTTCAAGCTCAATGCAGCGCACCTCCTCAGGACGGGCCGGAGGATAAACCACTGCAGAAGAGTTCTGCTCTGGTTTCTCCAAAACCTCTTTTGCAGACTCTGCACTGTCTTCTTCTGGACTATAGATTAGTTCACGTTTCTCTGCTGTTGCACTCTGCATGCCTTACATCCTCTTAAGCCGTTTCGCAACCCTCAGAGTTGCGCTTCGCGATCGAATATTACGGGCCACCTCCTCACTGGATGCTTTGATAGGACCCGCCACCGGCTCCATTGTTGCTGTAGCAAGGCGTATTTCTTCGGTCTGACTGAAGGTCAGGGGTACCCCCGCCGGGATTTCCCTGCCTCGTGATTTTTCTTTTATAAAATTCTTTACTATCCGGTCCTCAAGCGAATGGAAACTTATCACACACAGTCTTCCGTTCTCCCTGAGAACCCTGACCGCCCCCTCAAGGGCCTCTGACAGTTCATCAAGTTCAGAGTTGACGGCGATTCGCAGGGCCTGAAAACACCTTGTGGCCTTGTTTTTCGGCACATTCGCCCCCGGAATGCTCGAAGAGATCACTCTTGAGAGTTCAAGCGTGCTGCAAAAAGGCTTTTTCTCACGCTCTCTGATAATGGCTGACGCAACCTTCGAGGCAAAACGCTCCTCACCATAGTCACGAAATATTCTAGTTAGTGTTTTATGATCGTAGGTATTGACCACTGTCGCCGCCGACGGTTCATAACGGGTATCCATACGCATATCAAGAGGACCATCCCGGTCAAAGGAGAAACCACGGGAGGCATCATCAAGCTGCGGAGAAGAAACACCTATATCAAGCAGGATCCCGTCAACCCTGCCGACAATTCCCTGCTCCTGACAAAACTCCTCAAGTTTTGAAAAGGCAAGTCTCTTAATGCCAAAACGCGGGTCATCAATCTGCGCTGCAGCCTTCACCGCCTCCTCATCACGGTCAAGAGCATAAAGTCTGCCGGTTTCACCTAATCTCTTCAAAATTTCCCTGGAATGACCGCCACGGCCGAAAGTACCGTCAATGTAGATACCGTCAGCTTTAATCTCAAGCTGTTCCAAAACTTCATTTAACAGTACGGGAATATGACTAAAAGGCATCCTTGCTCCTATAACTTGAGGTTACCAAGTCCCGGATGTTCGCTAAGACTTTCAGAAGATGCCCGGAGAATTTCATTATCATTTTCAAGTTGTGCCTGATACTCTGTGTCAGACCACAGCTCAAACTTGTTGCCGATCCCAATCAGCAGCGCTTTTTTGTTCAATGCATAGGCGCTACGCAGTTCAGGTGCAATCAGGATCCGTCCCTGAGCATCAGGATTGCTGTAGCAGGCTCCCCCCACCAGAGTTCGGAGCATACTGCGTACCAGTCTGTCCGATGAGGGCAGTGTTTCAAGGGTCTTCATGACTTTGTTCCATTCCGTAAGGGGATAAAGCCAGAGACAGCGGTCAGTAAGACTTCTGGTCAGAATACAGGTGTTTTCACTGTCATCCCTGATGATTTTGCGGAATTTTGCGGGTATGGCAATCCGTCCCTTGTCATCAAGGGAAACCTCATTTGTCCCGCAGAGAAGTATTCCGTCAAACATAAAAAACATTAATCAGCTTAATACTGACACCTTTACCCACAATTACCCACTTTACCCCAAAGTTTACTTCAAAGTAGGATCCAAATTCAAGAATGCGACTGATATCAGATCTCTGATTTATCCTGTCTGCGCCATACAACAGTCCTGAAGGCAAAGAACAGGTGCGATGAGTTATTTTTGCTGTTATGAGCTTAAAACACGGGATAATGAGCAAACCATATCTGCCCATCCGATCCCCTCTGAACTGCAGATGTATTAGAACCAGAATTAAGCGAAAGGAGCTTCCTGTTTTAAGGATGCAAATGGATTAAAGATGGCAAGTTTAGAAAGCTTAATCTCGGCAAACGGGAAATGCTGATATAAGTACCTCACAAGCAGGTCCAGACAAAAGACCAAAGAAAAACCTGTGAAATAATAGCCCAACCTCCAAAGAGAGTTGACTTTCACCGTTATTTAGGATCTATAAAAATCTGTAACTACATACAACTATATGTAATTTTATGATTTTCTACCTAATTCCTGCTTTAACGCTGCTGGTTGTTATCTGGTTTCTTTTGAGATCAGATAACAGAGCCGTCAGCTCCACAGGCGTTAATTCGGGACTAACTGCCCCTATTTTTTTTAAATTAATTGCTGCGTTCAAATCTCTATCTATGCTGAGTCCACATTCAGGACAATCATAGACTCGTTCTTTAAGCTGCAGATCTTTTTTTATATGGCCGCATCTGCTGCACGTCTTAGAACTTGGATAAAACATATCAGCTTCATAAAGAACCCGGTGTTTGTATTCTGACTTGTACATAAGCTTACTTTTGATGTTGTAAAAGCCCACATCACTGACTGCTGCCGAAAGCTTATGATTAGCCATCATACCCTTGACATTGAGAGTCTCCATGCAGATATATTCGTAATGGCTGGTCAGAATAGAGCTGATCTTGTGAGCAAAATCATTACGGATATCTGCAATGCTCCGATACAGTCTGCTTACCTTTGCAGACTGTTTTATGTAATTACGTGACACCCTGGTCGTATCGCCCTTGGTTCTCGGATGCTGCTTACACGCAAGCTGTCTTTGTAATTTTGCCAGTTTCCTTAATTTTGTTTTTAACGGTTTAGGTCCCTCAATAGCTATCCCATCTGATAACATCAGTGCAGCCTTGAGTCCTAAGTCTATTCCCACTGCTGTATTATGCTGAACTGCAGTCTTATGTGTTCTTAAATATTCCTCCTCCGTTATTTCAATACTAAAGGAGGCATAGAGGCGATCACCACTCTGTGAGATGGTTACGCTGTTGATATGGCCAGTGAATCTCAGATTTTCTTTTAACTGAACATACCCGAAATTTGGAATATTCAGATACTGTTTTTTACTATGATTATTAAGCTTTTCTGAACAGGATTTTCCTGTCAGAAGTTTTACCTGATCGCCTCCGATGTAGAAGGAGCCACTGGTATAACTCTTTTTCTTAAACCTAGGGAAGAAATTCTTCCTGTTCTTATCCTTGGCCTTCTTCCCGTTTTTAACATTATCAAAGTATGCTTTAACTGCCTTGCCAAAATTAATAAAAGCCTGCTGTGAAGCGTACTTGGTAACTTCGTAGGTAAAAGGGTACTGCTCTTTTCTTAAGGCATTGAATTCCTTTTTGTAATCAAGTGCCGTAGGTAACCGTGGTTTAACTGGTGACTGTGTAAAGCACAGCGGTGATTTCTTATATTTCTCAAGCTCTTTGCGGTATCTGTCCATAGCTGCACAGTATGCGGCATAATCCAAAGTGAATTTCGCTACACACCAGTTGTAGGTGAATCTGCTAACACCAAAGGCTTTTCTGCAATAGGTAAAAAACTTATTGCTGCCCTTAAGCTCTATCTTCTGACCTACAATCATTACCGTCATTACCTGTCAGTTTCTGCTGCTTCTTTTAATCTTTCTATGAGTTTTTTATTCTTTTTACTGCGACTTCCGTAAAGTCTTGCAGAAAATACGGTGATAATCTCGAGCACATCTTTGGCTAGATCTTCTTCAAAGTTTGGTCTGTCGTCACCTCGGTTGATAATAACCACTTCAACACCTTTAGCTTCGCAGATGGAAAAGATAAGTTCAGCACCGAATCTTAACAATCTGTCCTTGTGTGTCAGGACCAGTCTTTTTACCTCGTTATTGAGGATTTTCCTGATTAAGCCGGTCAGACCTTTCTTGTAATAATTCATGCCTGAACCTAAATCAGTAATCAGCTCATATTTATAGCCATGCTCGGCACAGAACAGTTCCAGAACCTGAGCCTGTCTTCTTAAATCATCTTTCTGGTCGTGAGAACTTACTCTGGCGTAGGCTACGGTATATCTTAAATCAGCTTCAGAAGGAACTTCCTTGCCTGATATAGCTACAATTCGGTCAAGATTATACCTTCTGGTACCACCAGGAGAGATACTGTCAGGTTTCAGTTTCCCGCTTTTTTCCCAGTTTCTTAATGTCTGTACGTGAACACCAAGAATTTCTGCTGCTTTTCCAATAGAAATGATTTTATTCATATTGATATAAAATAATCTATAAGTATTTATTATAGATTATAAACTATTTAGAGATAATTTGAAACAGTTCTTTTACCCCATCGGTTAATATATTGCGATGACAGTGTCCGCGAATAAAGTCTAGAACTGCTGACAGTAAACACAGTCAGGTCCCGCAAATACCATGGCATAAGCTTTGAGATTTTTCCCTTTGAAGTCTATTGCTGATTTATAGGCTGTAAGTTCTTCTGCAGCATCTTTGATGACGCTCTTAAAAGAACTTTTACTGTTTTTATCTCTAACTTCTGCCTTTTTAAGATACTTAAGCTCAAGAATATAGATACACTCATCAGGCAGGCCCTTGTTTACCGTTATTACCAGATCAGGGAACCTCTCTCCAACTTTTGGTACCTGTACTGACTGCTGCATCTTCACGTAGGTGCTAACCACTTGCATGGTCTCTAATTTTGCAAACAGTGCAAGATTCAATGCCATTTCACTCATGTGGCTTAAAACCTGATTATTCATAATCCTGCTTAAAAATTCAGTGCAGGACTCAGCAAAGGATGAGATGTTATCTTCACATGCAGTTAATGCAGAGAGATCAAGTTTTGGAGCAGCAAATTCAGTATTGTCTTTAAAGCGGAAATCTATCGTACATCTTGCAAAAAGCCTGGACATGAAACGATTTGGGATCTTCAAAGCCAGATCACTTGGAGAGGATTTTTCTCTATCGATGGTCAGATAGCCAAGATAGTAAAGCATGGAGAGCAATTGGTCACGACTATACTCTTTTAGCTGATTCAGATTGATGTTTTCAGAGAGCTTGCTAAGATAGAACACGCCTCCCTGCAGATAGGTATCAATGATAAATTCAGCAGTATCCCTTTGAGTTAAATTAAATAACTGGCTTAACCTGCTACCGTCCTGATCTGAGGCTGGATCAAAGTACTCGTCTGGATTTAAAAATACCCCTGCCTGACGCATTTCATCAAGATAGTAAAGACACATTGAAGAATTGTAGATGGTCTTATCTGCCTTTCTTGAAAAACAGTAGCCGTCGTAGACAGGTTTCATCCTTAAAATGATTTCTTTTGTGGTTACACCTAATTTCTCTACATCCACAAGCTTTGGAATGAGAATATTCAACTCATCCTCGGTAAATCCTGCGTACTCATTGAAGCAATCAAATGGAGTAACATTGCGGGCAATATTAAAACCAGAGGTTAGAGAATCAAGGGAAACAGAGGAAACTCCGGTTATAAAGGTCTTGGCTATAGTGTTCTTTGCCTGATTTTTTATAGCAGAGTAAAAGCTTTTAAGAAAACCATCCTTACTTGTTATGTTAAGGAATAAATCCAAGTCCTTAGATAATATCTCATTGGCAAAATGGTCATATTCGTCAATCAGGACATAAAGTTTCCGACTGTCAGAGTAGTCTTTGTATGCAATTGCAAATTCAGTAAAGAGAGTAGCCGCATCTGTTTTATCTATGTCAGAGTAATCAAAAACAAAATCCTTATATCTGCGTTTAAAATCCTTGATACCGTCAGTTACAGCTACAAAAAAACTGGTTAATAGCTTATTAATATTTCCTGTTGAAACAGCAGAAAAATCAAAATCAATTATATGATAACTGTTGCGAGAAGAAAGATTCTCCTCATAAATCCCTGTACCCGAAAACAGCTCCTCGTATCTGTCCCGGTAGGAAATGTCGTAATAGCACTTAAGCATCTGCACAAAGGTAGACTTGCCAAAACGACGGGGACGAAGAAGTACAGGATATTTACTTGTTCCATTATCATCGAGGTATTTAATCATCAGACTCTTATCAACAAAGGCCTGATCCTCCTTTCTAAATAAATCGAAGGCAACCTGTCCATAAGGATTATTAAGTAGAGTAACTGTGCTATCTGACATAAAGCTGTTCCTTAAATCTATACCGTATTCATTATAGCAATAGTAGAACCTTGCCGTATGCTTTAGACTAGCGCCCTGACACCACTTCTACAGAGATTCGCATCCTTGACAGTTTAGTGAACATTGGCAGCAAGCAGATTCATCAGGGTCTGATTCTCTTCATCTCTTGCTCTTATGGTTCTGACAGAAGGACAGATAGTGCCTTTAAATATTCCCAGGGCATCAATCTTATCTGTCTTCTGTAAGCCCAAAAAAGCTCTGATTGAAGCTGCCGGCATGATTTTGTACTTATGACCAAGACTCTCAATAAATCTTGCCCAGTAATTACATGCTCCGCAGGCTTCAAATCCAACCATCAAAGGTTGACTGAAGGGAGAAGATTTTAGAAAATCCATGAAAGCTTCACGAGATAAGGCTTTATTCTTAATTTTTTGCTTCTCGGTCAGATAGCAAACCTGAAATAATCTTGCTGCCAGATCAACGCCTACAGGAACATATCC
>JAGBLM010000044.1 GCA_017635415.1 Succinivibrio sp.
ATACTGCCGCAAGAAGACTGTTGAAATGGGCGATGAGTTCATCAGCGCTGCAGACTGAGAGGTCAGTATCTGAGGAGTGCTGAACAAGAAAGTTCTCCGAAATCAGCCTGAAGGCGAGAAGTTTTGCTAAGGCTTTGCCGACTTCTCTGTTGGCAAGACCTAATTTAACAGAAAAGTTATCAGAGTTTATTTCAGATTTTAAGGTCAGATAGCCTGTCTGACACATCAGTACATTTTCATCCATGGTAGGAAGAGTGGTCGGATTCATAAAGGCATCGTAACTGATGGCAATCTCTGCATTCTGAAATTTCTCAAGGTTTATTTTGTGAGACTCAAGGTAGTTTTTAAGTATGGACGGCACTCCTCCGGCCTCATACCAGTAGTCACCAAATCTTAACATTCTGTTTTCTGACAGTTCCTGCAGGAAATTATTTACTGAATAGGTTGAAAACACCTTATTCATATGGAGTTCATCAAAGCAGTAACCATCGTATTGCTCAGCCATACGGTCAAGAAGATTCTCTATTTCCTCATCAGTGACCTTATCAGGCTCTTTGTGCTGCTCATAACCGACACCAAGTTTGAGATAGTCAAGATAGAACTTCTTTATCTCATCGCGGGTAAACCCTATCATCTGCGAGTAGGCGTGCCTGTAACTTAAATCCTTAATATCAGAACCTACCGAGAAGATGGAGACATCTTTGAGTCTTGTAACCCCGGTGATGGCGAGGAATCTGATATGTTTTTCCCCTTTGAGAGTGGCATAGAATTCACGGATGCAGGTACGAAACTCTTCGTAAAGTTCTGGGTTATTGATATTGGCAGAAAGCTGACAGTCATACTCATCAATCAGAATGACAATCTGTCTTTCTTTGAGGGCACGGAAGAGTTCACCTATGGCAAGGTCAGGCTCGTGGCTTTTTACCACCTCACCAAGTTCTAGTTCGAGGGCAAAATCAGCAATCTTCCCTGAGAAAATATCTTTAAACTCTCTTACACTTTTAACCCTGAATTTCAGAAAGTTAAGATGCAGTACAGGATACTTATCCTGTTTCCAATTATCGTAAATCCAGGTTCCTTTGAAGTAAGGGGCAACACCTTTTTCAAAGAGGGTTCCGATGGTGTTTAAGGTCAGGGATTTGCCAAATCTGCGTGGACGGGAGATAAAAATGCGCTCATTGTTTTCAATAAGATTGTAGATATACTCAGTCTTGTCGATATAGATATAATCATTCTGACTGAATTTTTCAATGTTTTCTGATGAGGCTATTTTTTTCATAACAGGCATCTCCATAAATTTAATTATAGCAGACTGTCAGAATCAAAAATGAACCTCAGGTGATGTTGCAGAACATCCCTCTTGCTAGTGTTGATTGTATCCGACTAACGTTCGGTTTTTGTTCTAATCAGACCTTAGAAAGAAAAATGCGGTGATGTGTATTATGTTCAGAATGTGGTTCATTTGCTTCATCTGCCAGAAAAACTGCGATTGGACAACCAATTATTGATGATCGTGCAAAATCTCATCTCTTAGGAGATTATCCGTATTCTAAAATTTGGAAATTTAGTCAGATAAATTCTTGTTTATTCATTTTGTTGCAGTTGTGTAACCAACTCGTTGTAAACGAGAACATACTCTACGCAATCTTAAAATGTTCATCAATAGTGCCGGTAGTGCATGAAAAGCGATATCGGCTTTTTTCTGATAGAATGAGCCATCCTTAACTCAATATCGAATCATAATTATGTACACAACAACCACAACATTTATCGTTTATATCCTCGGTATGCTAGTCATCGGTCTGGTTGCCGCCAGAACCACCAAATCTCTTAATGATTATGTATTAGGCGGCAGAAGCCTTGGTAGAATAGTGACCGGTCTGTCAGCTGGTGCCTCTGATATGTCTGGGTGGCTTCTGATGGGACTTCCCGGAGCCTTGTTCGTATCGGGTATATCGCAGGCCTGGATTGCCATTGGTCTGACCATCGGTCAGTGGTGTAACTGGAAATTTGTGGCAGCCCGTCTGCGTTCGTTTACCGCCAATGCTTCCGATGCACTGACTCTGCCGGATTATTTTGCGGCACGTTTCTGCGATAAACTCCGTATCACCTCAGTTATTGCCGCAGTGATTATTCTGGTGTTTTTTGTGGTTTACTGCGCTTCTGGCATGGTGTCAGGTGCGCGTCTGTTCCAGCAGACCTTCGATATGGACTACAGCAATGCTCTGCTGATCGGTGCAGCCTCAACCATTTTCTACGTCTGTATCGGCGGATTTCTGGCCGTCAGTTGGACAGATACTGTACAGGCTACCTTGATGTTATTTGCTTTGTTCATAACTCCGATTATCATCATGATGGATGTCGGCGGTTTTGATGCCGCAAACGAACTGGTGGCTCAGAAAGGTCCTGATATGGCCAATTTCCTCAAGGGCACAACCGCAATCGGACTGATTTCTCTTGCCGGCTGGGGACTTGGTTATGTCGGTCAGCCTCATATTCTGGTTCGTTTCATGGCTGCTAGTACTGTCCGCGGCATGGGAGATGCCCGCCGTATCTCCATTACCTGGATGATTCTCTGTCTTTTGGGTGCTGTTCTTATCGGTTACTATGGTGTTGCCTTTATGAATCACCATCCTGAGATTACCATTGACAATCCTGAGAAGATCTTTATTGTCGTAACACAGTCTCTGTTTACTCCCTGGATGGCAGGAATTTTACTGTCGGCAATTTTGGCTGCCGTTATGTCGACACTGTCCTGTCAGTTACTGGTAGCGTCATCTACTCTGACTGCAGACTTCTACAGAAGATTGTTCCGTCCTCATGCCGGACAGACAGAACTGGTATGGATTGGACGTCTGATGCTACTGCTCGTTGCTGCTGTAGCCTATATCATTGCAACCGATCCTGAATCAGGTATTTTAAAACTGGTTTCGTACGCTTGGGCGGGTTTCGGTGCCTCCTTCGGTCCTACCGTTCTTATCTCTGTCTTCTGGAGGAAAATGAATCTGAAGGCGGCAATCTGCGGTATGATTACCGGTGCGGTTACAGTCATAGTCTGGGAAATCGGAGAGTTCTTGGGACTTTATTCGCTGGTTCCGGGCTTCCTGCTGTCATGTCTTACGATTTTCATCGTCACGAAATTAACTTATAATTCAACTGACGGGACCGAGAAACTGTTTGAAAAACTTGAAAAACAGTTTTGGGAAGAGGTTAAGGATCACTAATCAGGAAAGGACTTGTTTTGTTTTTCTTTAAAAAAAGACATCACAATCTTCCACCAAACGTATACATGCAGTCTTATCTTGAAAAGGCTGGTATACGTTTTAATCCTAATGTGGTGGATACAGTCTGCTCCCGCGGACTGTCTGCTACGTTCTATTCGCTTCTTGCTCTGCTGCTTTCTCTTTTAACTCTGTATTTTACGGATAACGAGGAGATTTTCCCGGGAAGAAAGTCCTATTATCTGCTGCTTGCCATCTGTCTGTCCTACGTGGTCTGGTATTTTGTGAGACTGCAGTATTTTCGCTTCATAAGAAGAAAACTGCGTCATGATAGGACGCCGATAGTGGTAGAAGCCTATGCCATTGTACTGATGGATAAAAGTCATAATGGCGCGACAGCAAAACCACGACGCAGTACGGTCTTGTTTAAAGAGACCGGCAGTAATAAACCGCGTTTTTTTACGGCGGCGATAAAAAACGGGATCAGACAGCATTATTATCAGGATCAGTTAGGTCGGGTGTTTATCGACAGAAAAAATCCGAATCTTTATTCTCTTGATTCAGATACAGCTCTGCAGACTGTCTCGGAAAAGAATCGCAGAAAGTTCAGCATTGCTGAACTTAAAACCACCGTTGTTGATGACTGCAAGAAAAGTCGCACAGACTGAAGTCGGTCAGAGTGAACAGACGCAATTATCATTATGCCAAAAAGTAATCAGACCACTCTTTGCTATATAGAACGCGATAACTGCTATCTTATGATGCACAGGATAAAAAAGCAGCAGGATATCAATAAGGACAAATGGGTCGGTATAGGCGGTCATTTCAAGGAAAATGAGTCCCCTGAGGACTGTCTTTTGCGTGAAGTTAAAGAAGAGACCTCTCTTACTCTTTTAGATTACAGACTGCGCGGTGTGATCACCTTTATCTCAGGCAGATATCAGACTGAATATATGTTTTTATATACGGCGACATCTTTTCTGGGAGAAATCGGTGACTGTGATGAAGGGAAACTAGAATGGATCCCCAAGGACAGAGTTGATGAACTGCCAATCTGGGCAGGGGACAGGATTTTCTTCCGACTGCTAAATGAGACTGATCGGTTTTTTTCTCTGAAACTAAGATATGAGGGGGAATCTCTTGCCGAGGCTGTCTTGGACGGCAGACCTCTTGAGATATGAACTGCTAAAGAAAAGTCCTTAGCAGCACATCAGTCCTGATTTGTCGTGATTATCACAATACCGGCACCTTTTTGTGCCTCAATCAGGGCATCATTGGCTTTGAGGAGCAAATAATCCGTCTTGTTGTGACCGTAGCAACCACCGATACTTAATGTGATCCGAGCAGTTTTATCAGGATCGGCAAAGAGCGATGAAACGTTTTGTCGGATCTGTTCTAACAACTGTTCAAAATGTTTTCTGGTGATGGAATTAAAGCAGATGACAAACTCCTCTCCTGCATATCTGAGCACCAGATCGTCACTTCTGATACTGTGCTTAATTTGTTGGACCACACTGATGAGTACCTCATCGCCGATTTGACGTCCAAAGGTCTCATTGATGGATTTGAATCTGTCAATAGCCATGAAGGCAATCGCATCTGACTCGGAGTTAAGTAACTGCTCATTGTAATATTTGCGATTTTTGGTTTTAGTCAGAGCATCGGTATAGATTTCGCTGTTGAATTTATCTACCAAGTTTACGAAGTTGAGACTCTTCGGATCTATGCAAAAAGGCGCTTCCTCAAGCTTAATCATTGATTCAATCACATAATCGCTGCCCAGAACATTAACGTAATTGGCGAATAAGAAACAGATATCGTCACCGATTTTATCAAACTTGGTGGCTATACCCCTGTGCTTTAAGGCAGTTGCCGCAATACAGTTGGTGCAGCGACGTTTACGTCCGAATATGGCAGTACACGAACCGTTGACTTTCATCTTTTTCCCGTAAGGAAGCAGTTCGAGGTTTTTGCGTTTTGAAACATCAATAAGTCTGACTGAGTCAAAGATGGTTCTGAGACTTCTGATTTTTAGTTCAAGTTCAGACGGGGTTAGCGATCTTAAATTTTCCTTGGAATCGACCATTCTGCTCATGGCAATTTCCATCAGCTGATAGAAGTTTTCTGATTCGCAGGAGAAGGCCAGCCCCATAGAGGCATAGACAGTAATATGTCTCCCCTCAACCTCGTTGATGGCCTCGAGTTCGGCAAGACAGCAGTCAAGATGGTTTTCAAGAATTTCTCTGCTCTCATACTCCTTTACCAGCAGGCAGAAACGGGCATGCTGTATTCTTGACATAGCGGCATTTTTACCAAAATGTTTGCGCAGAATATCGGCGCAGAGGGCAATCATTTTCTCGGCGTAGGAAACTCCAAAATTGCTGTGAAGATGGGAGTAAATTGGAATATCAATGATGACAAGCGCAATGTCTTCATGATTGAGATTGTTGCTGTCCTCGTATACGGATAGTGCTGATAAAAATCCTCTCATATTCATCAGTGAGGTTGTTTTATCAAGCAAAATCTCATTTTTTTTGTCAAAGCACTCCTTGTCAAGCAGATCCAAATCAAAGAAATAGCCCAGAAGTCCTGTAATATTACCGTGTTGGTAGACCGGGACCTTGGTGGCGGAAATATTATGCACGACACCGCGAATGACATTGGTGCCGTAAGCTTCTTTGATTATCGCACCGGTCTTGAGAACTTTCTCCTCATGGGCGCGGAAAGGTCGGTTGTCAGGATGCCAGCCTAACTCGTCATCAGTCTTGCCTTCAATATCCTTGATGGAGGAAAAATTGTAGTAATCGAGGAATGCTTTGGTGGCTCCAAGGAAGCGACGGTTTTTATCCTTCCAGAAAAGTTTGAGGTCGGTCTGATCGATAAGCGTATTCCACAGGGTGAAATAAATGTTGTTTCGTGAGGAATCGTCGTTAGCAGTGCCCTGAGGACTGTTATGTTCGAGAATAGTTCTGGCAAATGCGTCAGGATCTTCCTTATCGGCAATTGAGGACGGCTTGATACAGACCATGTACATGTGGTTCCGGGCATTGTTTTCCATGATCACGAAAGTGAAGGAAGTCCATTTGAAGTTGCCGTTGGCATCTCTTATTCTGAACGTATCGGTAAAGCTGCCCCTTCTGGTTCTTGATAAGGTCTGCTTGATGTTTTTCTGTTTAAGCGCACGCAGAAAGTGTTCCTGATCTTTCCAGTGCACGTACTCTGACATTTCTGCAGAGGTCTTGGATTCATAGAAGTGCCACTTGCCGTTACTTTTGTTGTCATTGCCATAGTTGATTTTCAGAATGCTGAAAGTCTGTTCTTTGGCGTCAAAGAGCAGCAGCGCGCCATAGATGGTAATGACCCGACGCAACAGACTGTCAAGTTCGCCTGTAGTTTTCTTTTCACCGTCATAGGTAATATCTTCAACGGTTACCACGTGAAGATAACCGATGCTACAGCGGGCGATGGTATCTGAGATGAAGCGGAAATAACGGTTGTTGAGCACGAAATCCATGGTAACGGTGCCTTTCTCAACAATCGACTGTTCGGCCAGGCGGCGGAAGGTTTTGTTAAAGTCTGATTCTGGCCGCATAACCTCTTCAACAGGATGCTCTCCTGAAAATCCCGCTGCTAAAAGCCGTTCTTTGTAACTGTCATTTAAATACAGTTCCTTAAAACGTATTCCGTCGTCAAAAAAGATGCCGATAGGCTGGTTGGTAATGACGTTAACGCGACCGGCCTTGTTATAAAAATCCCGCAGCATAGAATCTTCAAAGAGAATATGATTTTTTTTGAGATGAGGGATGAGTTTGTGCAGAGGCATTGGTCTGCCGTAATAGAATCCCTGAATCTTTTCGCAGCCTATATGTCGAAGAAATTCAAGCTGCTCTTTTGTTTCCACTCCTTCTGCCAGCGTATGAATGCCGAGCTTTTTGGCCATATCGACTGTCGCTGTCACGATCTGTTTTGATCTTTCATTGAGATCCTTGAGGAAAAGCATGTCGATTTTTATTTCATCAAACATGAAATTCTTGAGGACATTGAGTGATGAGTAGCCGCTACCGAAATCATCCATCCATACCTCATATCCTGCCGCACGGAATCTGTCGATTTCTTTGCGGATAAAGTCAGGATCTTCTATAACGGCGCTTTCGGTCAGTTCAATGTTAATAAATTCACGCTGTAGCGAATATCTGACTAAGGTTTTTTCAATATAATCAAAAGGACTGCTGACACTGAAACTGTTGCGCGAAAGGTTTATGGAAACCGGAACAATGGAAACATGCCGGTCAAGACGTTCACGCAGGATTTTTGCGACATACTCGACCACGTAGTTGTCAATTTTGTAGACAAGGTTACTTTGTTCAAGGATCGGCACGAAAACGGCGGGGGAGATCATGCCGTATTTAGGGTCATCCCAGCGGGCGAGAGCTTCAAGACCGTTGAGATATCCGGTATAGGTTCTGATAACAGGCTGGAAGAACACTTTGATATAACCATGAGAAATGGCGTTATCAATATGGTCAATGATATATTTGCGCTGTGACAGTTCTTCCTTAAGGGACGCGTTGTAGACCATATAGTAGTCTACAGCATTTTCCTTGATCTCATCGCAGGCGATTTTGGCCAGATCCGCGGCAAGACCTATTTCAAGGTTGCGGTCGGAATGGTAAACTCCGGCCTCAAGCCATAACCTATGCTGCTGGTGAAGACCTAGAACTTCGTTATGGGCCTCGTCAATCTTTTCCTTTTCATCGGTCTTGTCATAAAGAACGATAAAATGGTCGGCAGAATAACGCGAGATAAGGTTTGTTTTAAAGACGTCCTTTAAAATCCTGCCGATTTTTTTTAGATATTCATCGCCGGTTTTCAGTCCGTAGGTGGCGTTGAACAGTTTGAACCCGGAGATATTGAAGTAAATAATGCTATGCGGAGTAGTGACGTTGTTGTCAAGGTCAAGGTAACGCTGTTCTTCGGCAAGTTCGAAGAGCCTGTCCTTGGTATACAGTCTAGTCAGTGGATCGATGGTTTTTTCTGATTTGGTCTCTTCTGTAAGAATGGTGATGTTTACCTTTCCCCATTCAGGAAAGGTCGCATGACGATTGATTACTTTGAGTTTTTTCTGCTGCTGAAGGTGGGTCTCGATACTTCTCTGAGTTCTGTATTCCTCAGTTGACCCGGGCTTATTAAGAGCGTTCTTTACGGCATTGTCGTGCAGTACTACCAGTTTTTTCAGATAGTCAGTCACATAACGGTGAGGTAGACTGACAAGTTCCTCAAAGGAATCCGTATCAAAAATATTCTGGGCTTCCTTATTTGCATACAGTAACTCATAAGTATTATCTGCACGAAATACTATGATGCCGCCTGGCAGATTATCAAATATCTGAGCATAGCCGATGGTCATGAAATTCCCCGATTTGCAACATCGCCCCGTCTTATGACAATACTATATTGAAAGTAAATAAGATTACGTGTACTGTACTGCAAAAAAGTAAAGAGTATGTCTTTTTTCGTCAGAATTAAGATAAAGTTAGGAAAATTGCTGTATGAACTTACTGCTGACAGCACCGGATCTGACCTTGCTTAAAACATAGTTCTCAGTCAGACGTAACATCTTTTCGGATAAATCATTTTGTTATGGATAAAAACAACTGTTCCTCTTCAGTACACGCCCAAATGGCGCGGAAAAACTTTCTGTGCGGGTACAACTGTCCGCAGTCGGTGCTCCTCTCTTATGCTGACTTTCTTGAGATTAAGGGCCTTGATGTCAGCACCGTACTGAAAATGGCCTCACCGTTCGGAGGTGGTATAAGCAGACTGCGTGAGGTCTGCGGTGCAGTTTCTGCCCTGTGTATGCTCATCGGTCTGACCAGGGGCTATGATACTCCTGATGATGAAATGAAAACGGCTCTTTATACAAAGATACAGGAACTTGCCGGACAGTTTGGCAGTATGAACGGCTCGATTATCTGCCGGGTGCTGCTGGGTCTTGATCATCACCAAGATGAGCCGGTTCCTGAAAAACGTACCGCGCAGTATTACGAGAACCGTCCCTGTGCCAATCTGTGTGCTGCCGCGGCAGCACTGTTTGAACCCTATTATGAAGAGGAAATGGCTTTAATAAAGGCCGAAAAAGACTAATTTTTTGCTCTTGTTTTTTGTCAGAGGAGATTTCATGAATAAGGTAAAAGTTGGAGATTATGAAATCGGGGCAGGAGAGAAACTGACACTTCTTGCCGGTCCCTGTGTGCTTGAAGGTCTTGAGCGCAGTCTCAGAATCGGTCAGGGCGTAAAGGAGATCTGCCGGCGTCTTGATATAAATTATGTTTTCAAGGCCTCCTTCGACAAGGCCAACCGCTCGTCCTATGCAAGTTTCCGAGGTCCAGGACTTGTTGAGGGACTTAAGATCCTGAAAACCATCAAGGAAGAACTTTTGGTTCCGGTGGTTACCGATATTCACGAATGCTGCCAGGCTGAACCTGTGGCTGAGGTTGCGGATATACTGCAGATCCCGGCTTTTTTGTGCCGTCAGACTGATCTGCTGCATGCCGCAGCCAAGACAGGCAGAGCGGTAAATGTCAAAAAAGGTCAGTTTCTTGCTCCAGAAGATATGTCAAATGTTGTAAACAAACTGACCAAGAGCGGCTGCGACAAGATCCTGCTGACCGAAAGAGGATCTTCATTCGGTTATCACAATCTGGTGGTTGATATGCGCTCCTTCCCGATCATGCGCTCCTTTGGTTGGCCTGTTGTTATGGATGGCACACACAGTGTACAGCTGCCGGGCGGAAACGGTACCACCTCATCGGGCAATCGTGAGTATGTCCCGTATCTTGTTCGTGCTGCTGCGGCGGTCGGAATTGACGCTCTGTTCCTTGAGGTTCACGATAACCCTCCTGAAGCACTTTCAGATGGTCCAAACATGGTTTATCTTGATAAGCTTGAAGAACTTCTGACTGATGTCGTGGCCATTCACCATATTGTTCGGAAAGATATAAAGTAAAATACAAGAGGGAACCTAAGTGTTTGAGATCATCAGACGCAAGGCTGTTGAGGCTATAGACATTGAGGCTACGGCAGTTGAAAGTCTCAAGGCAAGAATAGATGACGAGTTTGTTGGGGCCTGCCAATGCATTCTTGACTGCCATGCCCGAGTGATTGTTACTGGCATGGGAAAATCCGGTCATATCGGACGGAAAATGGCTGCGACTTTTGCCAGTACCGGCACGCCGTCATTCTTTATGCATCCTGCGGAAGCGTTTCATGGTGATCTGGGCATGGTTACCGATAAGGATGTGGTCATTGCCATTTCCAATAGCGGTGAATCCAGTGAAATCGTGAATATTCTGCCGGTTATCCGCAGAATAGGGGCAAAAATAATTGCCTTGTGCGGCAGACGCGATTCCTCTTTGGGGCATCACTGTGATTTTTATGTGGATATCGGGGTGGAAAAGGAAGCCTGTCCTTTAGGTCTAGCACCTACGGCAAGCACCACCGCAACGCTTGCTATGGGAGATGCGATGGCGGTTGCCCTGATGTCGGTGCGTAATTTTTCAAGTTCAGATTTTGCTCTCTTCCATCCTGGAGGGGCGCTCGGCCGCAAACTGCTGCTTAAAGTTGAGAATGTCATGCATTCGGGAGAGGAGATCCCTCTGATTGAAGAGGACAAAACAGCCAAAGATGCTATTTTTGTTATGACCAAAAAAGGTCTTGGCGCAACACTGGTGGTCGACAGTGACGGCAGATTTGTCGGCCTGGTGACTGATGGCATCATTCGTCGTGCTGTTGAACAGGATTACCGTTTTCTGGACAAGAAAGTTTCAGAGGTTATGTGTACCAATCCTCTTACTGTCAGCAAAGATGATCTGGCAACAACCGCATTATCGATAATGGAAAAACATCAGCCAAGACCGGTTACTGTTCTTCCGGTTATTGAAAATGGTAATATCCCTGCGGGAATAGTCCATCTTACCGATTTACTACGTCAGGGAGTCATCTGATTTATGGAAATTAAACAGGACGCAGAAAAGAAGGCCCAAAAGGTTAAACTTATTATTTTTGATGTTGACGGGGTATTAACCGATGGCGGTATTTATATCGGCGAGAACGGGGAACTGTACAAGCCTTTTTTCTGTCGTGATGGTCTTGCGATAACTCTCTGTCGCAAGGCAGGACTCAAGACAGCGATTATAACGGGACGTAACTCAAAACAGTTAGCCTACAGAGCAAAAGAACTTAAGATAGATGAAGTATTTCAGGGGCATATGGACAAAAGAGCCGCCTATCGCCAGCTCAAAGAGCGGACCGGTTTTGCTGACGAGGAAATAGCCTATATTGCCGATGACCTGATTGATCTGCCGATTCTGCTGCAGGTCGGGTTTCCTATGGCGGTTGGTGATGCTGTCCCGGAGGTCAAGGACGTCTCCTGCCTAGTTTCCGGCTTTAATGGTGGTCATGGCGCAGTACGTGAACTTCTGGAGTATATTCTCAAGTCTCAGGGACTGTGGGCGGGAATTATCAGCGATTTTTACCATAACCCGTCAGAACTTGAGGGAATAGGACAGTAGAAAGCAGAAAAAAGTCTATTTTGCTTATCACCGCAGGTTGTTAATGAATAGTGTCGATTACCTCATCTGTTTGGTGCGTAGAATGATTTTTTGTAATTGAGTCTCAAAAAATTGATAAATCCCACCTTGAAATATAACTATATGATCTTAGATGTGTTATTTTAACTAGTATGGGAATGTTACTGAATCAGATGACCCATCTGTTGATGAAATGGTCGTTTATTTCACAGAACTGATGTAAAGAACCCTAGTTAATAAACTAGTTCTGTTGCAGATTCAGTAAGATGATATTAATGGATTGATAGATTAAAGCAGGAGTATTCCCCCATGTCGGACGTAAAGACCATAAAATGTAAACTTACGAGTAGCGATGGTGGTCAACTGCTTTTTGGTAGACTGAAAGACGAGTTGGCAGAAGAGTTCATAAAGTGCCACAACAGTCACGCACCTTTTGTAGGGGTTAGTGCTCCTGATATCCGCGATTGGAGTGATGATACTGCCGAACAGGTTTTTTTAAGTTTTAAAGGTATAAAAAAATCTGCAGAGGAAGGTGATTTTTCTTCGGTGCTGGTGGTTGAGGAAGATAACGGGAATACGGTTGAGGTTGATTTATCCCTGGTTCCTGTGGTGGTTGAAGAAGAACTTCAGTCCGTAACCGAGGATGGTTTTTATTTCCTGAGTGCCCGTTGGGGATCTTGCTCTGTTCCAGCATGGAATGCTTCTATTGAAGGAAGTTTTGATCCTAAGAAACTGCAGGTTAAGGTTAAAAAAGCTGCAGATTCGTTCTTAAATTTCCGCACGGTTGATGAAAAAATATTGCTCTGTTCGAGCAATTATATAACCTCTGTTGTGTACGATACCGACAATAAATCTGATGCAGTCGATCACGAAATCTATGACATCGTACATAATGTGCTTAATTTTGAGCGCGTTTCCCGCGTGTTATGCATCATGCAGGTCAGAAATAATGAAAAATCCATCGTTTATTATTTCGATGAAAGTCGTGATGCTGAAAAATACCTGCCGCTGATTGAGAAAGCATCCTTGGTGAACAAGGATGATAATCCGTGGGATCCTGCCACCAGACACAAAGTCTGCGACTTTGTTTCCCTTGAAAATCCTCATGATACCAACTCAGACTGGCAGGAGCATGATTATCCTCAGACTCCTGTCGATGATGTGAAGATCCCTGAGCCACAGTTGTCAGAACCTCAGCAGACTGAACCGCAGACTCTTGCGGAGCCTGTGGCAGATAAGGTAACTGCAGAGGAACCTGTCGTACAGCAGGATACCACGCAGGAGGAAAAAAAGTCGTATCTTGAAGAATTCACTCAGGAGAGATTGTCAGAATCTTCCGACTCTGATGGTGCGACCAAAGAAGATGGAGAGCAGAAGTCTGACAGTTTTATTGATTATCTGGCCGCAGCACAGCAGGATGACCATACAGCAGGTGATAAATCTGAAGATACAGCAAATGATAAATCTGAAGAGTTGAATTCTCAGTATGTAGCAGACACATCATCTTCCATGCTTGATTATCTTAATGACGATAATGACAGTCAGTCATCTGTCGGTGGGTATTCCGCTCCGGCAGATGGTGCTCAGTTCGGGCAATCAGTTGAAGATACTGAACTGCCTTCAGAAGAACAGAACCTTGCCATTGCAAAAATGCTGAAGCAAGAACCTGCGCCTGACAGTCACGATGAAAAGCCTCTGGAAGAGGCGGATAAGTCTCCGGAATTTCCGCAGACCGTGTCCTCCGGTCCGTTCACTTTTATGGGTGGTGCAGAGAACAGTGGCACAACTCACACGATTGTTATGGAAGGCTCAAAATGTCCTGTCTGTGGGAGAACTCTTGCGGACGGTGACAAGTTCTGCGGCTACTGTGGAAATAATCTTTCTGAGAGTAAGCAGTTTTGTACTAACTGCGGCACCAGACTGCGTCCGTGGGCAAACTTCTGTAGTCAGTGCGGTTATCCGGTAAAAAAGTAGTTTAATACGTTTAGGAAACGGCCGGTTGATGAAGAGATAAGTGACAAAATGCATACTCAGAATATAAAGGTTTGCCCGTATTGTGGAGGAAAAGTTACGCCACAGGACAGGGTATGCGCTCATTGTGGAAAGAAACTTGATGATACACAGGTTTCTGCAGACACGCTTTCCTGCCGAAAATGCGGGACCTCTCTGCAGGTCGGGGATAAATACTGCAGTAAATGTGGTGAAAAGGTAGATAGCTCCATCGCGGCAGTTATAAAGTGTCCTGAATGCGGGACTTCACTTGAGCAGTCAGATAAATTCTGCATCCACTGTGGAACCAGACTGAGTTTACCTGGGAATGTTTCTTCACTCAGCTGTCCTCACTGCGGCAACTCTGTCCTGCCTTATGACAGATTCTGCATAAACTGCGGTCAGAAACTTGAATTTAAGAAGACAACGGATGAGGTCATTAAGCCGGAGCAGACATCTAAACCTGCCGTAGCACCGACAGTGCAGACTTCTTTACAGAATATCCCGCCGCGAGGTACTGTGGAAGATGTTCCGGGAAAAAATGAGCAGGTAGCTGAGAATACTCCCGAAGAACAAACTGATAGTGAACAGCTAGGAAAAGTTGATTCATCAAGATTAATGGCGCGCGATTTTGTCGGTGTCAACTTAACCGAGGATGCACAGCGCAGCCCAGATGAGAAGCCTAAGACTGAGACCGTGACTACTCAGAAATCTCAGCCTTCGGTGCTGCCTCGTTCAAACCCGTTCAGTGAGGATTCCAAGGAGTCGCTCGATAAGTACGAGCGGGCCAAACGTGTTGCGGTGGGAGATATTTCTTCAAAATATATTCTGTCAAATAATCACGGCAACAGTTTTACTGCAGATACCTCTTCTGTTTCGTCAGCGCAGACGCAGAGAGAGGCAGATCATGCTGAATCTCCTTTAGTTGAAGATGAAAAGCGTTTTATTTTCTCAAACAGTGAGCCTGCTGTTACTGATGAGCGCACGTTGAGGTCTGAAGGGGCGACGAAAGCGGATCTGAAAGATGTTTCTTCAGTCGATGGCAGAATGACTGGAAAAACTGCAGCAGGTACGGAAAATAGCGTAGCAGTTATTACTCCGGATCGTGAAAAAAATTCTGATTCTGCTGCCGAGCCGCAGCCAAAAGTTATACCTGACAGTACGGAGCAGCCTAACGGTAATGCTCAGTCTGCTGATGAAAAGACAAAGACAGAGCAGTCACCTGCACAGACTGATAATGACGAGAATACAGTAACTGTTCTAGTCGAGGAAAAGACGGTATCTGAGGCAAAGAATGGTCAGTCAAAGACCGTGGAGCAGAGCGATACAGAAAAGGGTTCTTCTGCAGGACAAGAGGATAAAGCAGAAACTGTCGCAGTGTCAAAGGCAGAAGGTGGGGAGACTGTACGCCCATCTGTATTCAAGACGGTTGTGGCTTTACTTGTACTTGTTGTTGCAGTCGGTGCGGTGGGACTGTTCAGAACAGATATAAAGGCCAGGTTTTTCCCCGCGTTAAATCAGGAAGCAGACAGCGATTTTATTTCAGACGAGGAACGGGCGCGACTGCCTGTCCTGCAAAGGGAGGATAACGGTCTTGATCCTGAGGTGCTGAAACTTCTGGATCTCAGAGAACTCACGCGTGAGGATAATGCTCTGTATCCGCATGAAAATGATGAAGAATCTGCGCAGGAGGCACAGCCTGAAGAGCAGGGGGCAGCTGCCAAGGAAGAGATTGTCACCGAATTCAACCTGTCACAGTTAGAGACTGCAGATGTCAAAAACACGATAATAGATGAGATTAGGGACAGACTTTATTACCGTAACGGCATCTTTTTCTGTTTTAATTTTGATAAGGACAAGGTGCTGCTCTTAAGTGAGGCCCGCATGGAAAGCATCAAAGTGACAGAGTCCTTTGGTACTCTTGATGACGGCTTTGTGGAATTCACCTCCGGCAAGGGGCGTTATGCAAGACGTTTCAGACTTGAAGCCAACGGTCATGACAGACTCAGAATTCGTTTTATAAACGGTTTCTTTATAAACGGAAAATCTGAGGAGGAACTGACTTATCTTCGTGACCTTGAAGGTGAGGAGAAAAAGACCGGAGTCCCTGAGATCAGTATTTTCGATCGACTGTTTGCCAACGACTGGGTGTCAGAAGACGGTCGTGAGAGTCTTGCTTTTGGCAGAGAACGTGAGGCAATTGTCCTTAAGTTTTCTGATAAAACGGTTATAACCTGGGCCAAACCTTATAAAAAGGGCAAGAATCTCCAACTGATGGATGAGAAAAAGAAAGTCGTTTATGAGATTATCCTCGACAGTTCATTCGAGCCTGAGATGCTGATGCTTGATGCCAAAGGCGACGGTACTCAGTGGGGAAATCCTACTTTTGGTGAATAGCACGGTAATCATTGCTCTCATCTTAGAAATAAGTGCAGCAACAACCGCTGCACTTTCTTAACTAGTCCCAGTTCTCTTCCTTTAACTGTGGGAAGGCAGGACTGTTTCTGAGTCCTTCGTTGGGATTGATGGCAAAACGGTGATCGCATAAAAGCAGCATAGGCAGATCATTGATGCTGTCCCCATAGGCGTAGGAATCCTCAAGACTGAGTTGTCGTTCTCTGACAAACTGTTTTATCAGTGTGACCTTGCCTTCCTGATAAGGAACCAGTCCGTCAAGAGATCCTTCAATACAGCCGTCCGCAGTAGTTTTTACCGGTGCGGCTATGACCGCGTCAATCTGCAGAGCCTGCGAGAGTTTCTTGACAATAAAATCAACAGTTGATGTAACGATGACGGTTGTATCGCCTCTTTGCTTATGAAAGGCGATGGTTTTTTTGGCGCCAGGTCTGATGTGCGGAAGAATATTCTCTGTGACGATGCCGGTTACAACCTCGTCAAGTCTCTGACATGAAAGCGGCAGTACCGGCTGAACGATATAGGCGATAAATTCCCTGATGTCTAGATTGCCCTCAAAAAAACGCTGATGATAGTCAGGCAGAGGGCGGATGAAGTCTTCTGTAATCAGTCCGTGTTTGAGATAGTATTTAACCGACAGGTCGTTGGTATCGCCGTTCACCAGGGTCTCGTCCATATCAAAAAAAGCGACTGACATTATTTTTTTTCCTCATCTTTGTCTTCGGTATTGTGCTGCACGTTTGGTAAAGTTGTCTGACTTTCTGAACTGCCTGTATCTGTCTCGTCCTCACGGAGAATATCCTCAGGAAACGAAATAGGTTCAAACGCTTTATCAGGAGACTCAAGACCCGTAATAATATCCAAGGTTCGTTTCATATCCTCATTAGGCATCACGAAGCGATAGCGCCAGGTTGCGTAGCCCTGATGATCATAAAGGGTCACCTTGTCTCTTGTGGCAAAACCCAACTGAATAAGCAGCGTGCCCAGATCTTTACTTTTTGGCGAAGTGTCAATACAGTTTGAGAACAGTGGATCCTGTCCGTCACGCTCGTACAGCCATTCCAGATCGTTTTCTCTATCTCGCAGGACTTTTTTCAGAAAAGTGTAGTCTCCTCCGGCACTGTAGGTGCAGAGAATGCCGTTATTATTGAAGGCATGACTTATACAGGCAGGACACATGACTTTTACCAGGTTGTCCGAGAAGGAAAATCCGCCATAGCATTTCTCAAGCAGATCAAGATACTCCTCTTTGGTAATGCCTCTTTCGTCAGCAAATCTTTTGATTTTGGCCGAGAAGGTGCTCATGACCTCCTCCCTGGTGAAACCGAACAGGGTCTCACAGATCGGATCGTTGGAGAGGTCGTTGGCGTAGGGAATACCTTCGGACAGTTCAGAGGCCAGCGCAAACTTGATGTGTCCGGTGAGCAGACACCATCTTACGGAGTCATGCGAATGTCTGAGCACGTTGAGCATCTCAAGATAGATGGAGATTGATTCAAGACGATACTGCTCTTCCATATCGGAGGTGATAATGAAAGGAATATCGTAGTTGTCTATCAACACCACAGTCGGTTCATGATGCCTTTGATACAGTTGCCAGAGCAGATTGGAAAAAATTGTTTTTGGGGTATCGTAAGGGGAAATTCTCGCTTCGATGTGATGTTCCCAGTAAAGTTCCTGAAGTCTGGTGATTAATGCCTGAGAAAAATCACGGGGCGTTTTGGCTTTGACTTTTTTCAGGTTTAAGGTCAGCACATGCCTTTTGGCAATAACAGTTTTCGTTTTTTCCTCAGAATGCTTCCTGTTTTCGCTGTCATCCTGGGTCAGGATTTCGCATATGGCCTGAACTGCCAGTGACAGGCCAAAACCTCTTGGTCTGTTCAGTAAGAAAACATTCGCATTGCTGTGGACGGGGGTTTCATCAAGTCTGTGGACTAGTTCCACCAGTTTATTGGAGTTGTCAATAAACAGATAATCGGCAAGAAGAACTTCGTGCAGATTGGAATATAGTGTGGTATGGGTAATCATGTACAGACATCACTAATGGCGGGAAACTGCTAACCGCATCGCGGTACCTTGATTTTCAATCCTGGCTGCTTCCTTCCGGACCTGACCAATTAAACTGAAGTCAAGTACGCGAGGACTAACAGTTCCCCATTGAGTCGTGGTTATTCTAAAGAAAAACTTATCTTTTTTCAAGACAAGAATCTGTCAGTTTCAGGACAAGAAATGTATTGCTTCTGCTAGAATGTGCATATGCAAAATACTATACATCATCCGCAGAGCAGACTTCCTAAAAGAGAAGTTAGCGGCATTGTACTGCTCGACAAACCATATGGACTTTCCTCATCAGCAGCTCTTACCCGTGTGCGGGGTATATACAGAGCGTTAAAGGGAGGTCATACAGGGGCGCTTGATCCGTTAGCTTCAGGACTGCTGCCTATCTGTCTTGGACAGAGTGCCAAGTTTTCCTCTTTTTTTCTCGAAGGCAGAAAAAAATATCAGGCTACGGGGAAACTTGGGATTGTTACCTCAACTGCCGATGCCGAAGGTGAGGTAATAAGTCGTCGTGAAATAGGGAACGCTACTGACAGACTGGAAGATACGGTGAAGAGTTTCATCGGCAGGATTACTCAGGTGCCGCCACTCTACTCGGCCGTTAAGGTCGGAGGCAAACCCCTATACAAATACGCCAGACAGGGACGTGGTGATAAGGTGGAGATCCCCAGTCGGGAAGTGGAGATTTATGATATCAGGGTGCTGAGCGTAACAGCTGATTCTTTTAGTGTTGAGGTCTACTGTTCTAAGGGAACATATATTAGAACGCTGATAGCAGATATCGGTGAAGCTTTAGGCTGCGGCGCATACGTTACCATGCTACGCCGAATTGCTGTTCAGGGTTTACCTGAAGGGCAGATGGTTTGCTTAGATCAGTTACAGGAAATATGTGATTCCCGCGAGGATTTGCAGGATTTTTCCACCCTTGATGCGCTGTTATATCCAATAGATAAAGCTATGTCCTATCTGCCGGCTATTCATCTGCCATATGATCTTGCCGAGCCATTCACCCATGGAGTCAGGCAGGGACCTAATCTTGCTCAAGATTATTTTGACAACTGTGACGACACTTTTGCAGGACCGGTACAGATCCGCTGTGACGGTCGCTTTCTTGGAGTCGGGCATCTGCAAAAGGGCGTGCTGATCCCGGATAGAATGATGTCTAATCCTTTTAACTGATAAGGTTTGAAAAAGAATGATACCAAGATATTTAAAAAATAATAATATTGTTCTCCCGTTTGTGTTTGTGGTTCTGTCTCTGCTTCTGTCAGGGTGCGATCGTGCTCCTAAACCTGACAGTAAAGAACTCAGTCAGGCCATTAACGAGGTGCTGAAGAATCAGACTGTTATCATCCCGGCCCCGGGTTTTCCCTCCAAAATGGAAGAACTGATGCTGGTGCTTGAGGATCCGTCAGCACCACAGAATGCGAAGAAACCTTATCATCCTGCGGAAAAAATAGGCTGGGAAGGGATGATTGACTACGCCCGAGCTTATGAAAAGCAGGGGGCAATGACCTTTGAGAAAGGCACCTTTGAAGAGCGTAATTTCTTTGATGAAGCTTTTTCCTTTACCGGATTCCGTCTGCGGGTAACCGATGTCATCAAGGGAGATACCGTGGTTATTCCTTCGCTTGGCAGAGTAGGCTTTAAAGCAGGTGTAGTCACTGTCAAGGATATTGTTAAAACCTCAGAGCCGCAAAAGCAGGAGGATAAATCCTATACCATCGCGGTTACCTATACCTCTGCAGTAGGTGCGGCAAAAAACTGGTTAAATGATGAAATTCTAGAAAAATCCGGTGCTAAAAATCGCCTGCTAAATGAGGAGACTGTGAACGTAACCTACAAGGATGGTAAGTACAGCATCGGTGATGAGGCGTTCATAAAATTCCACCAGAAGCCGTATTTGGCCTTTGATGTTGAGTGAGTCCAAGACTCCTGCCTGATGTCTTTTTGAGCGGATAAAGACAAGCCGTAAGACGGCGCTGAATGCCTATGACTGCTTAACTTACCGTGTATGTTTATCCGGTCAGTACAAATTGAATGGCAGTTGTGATTTGTCACGGACTAGGTGAGATGAACTCGATTTGAGAAACATTGTTGTTGACTGAAAGTCTTTTTTTTCCACTCTTTGGACATAGCAACGCAAGCAGAGTATTTTTTTAATTGTTAGCCAGTTTTTTTTCAAATCTTCACGCCATGTCTTAAATAAAGGCAGAGAGATTTGAAGACTGCGTACTACTCTGTTATTCTGACTATGGGGGTAAAAATTAGGTTTATCTGAGGCCATAAATTTATGGATCACGAAAAAATAGTGGAGTTTGTAAGAGCGCAGGGGTATTCAAATGTCAGCGCGGAGGGTGTGAAATGGCGGAACTATGAGGTTTATGAACCTAAAGTCAGTCTTATGAAGGCCAAACTTGGTCTGCCACAGATGGTCCTGGTAAAGGAAGACAAGATCAGACTTTCTACGCCTGAGGAAGCTTATGCTTTTTTGGATTTCAGATATCCTGATGAAGCAGAAAGATAATAATTTAACTGTTCTGAACAGGCATTCTTTCAGATGGTATCTTCTCTAACAGGAAGACCGCAAAACGGAGCAGGGGGAAAATGGATCGTTTACCGATTATTGAAAAACTCGTGGGCATTCTGTTAAAAGAACTGCCTTCGGTTGCCGGGGAAGCGGCGCGTTTTCAGACTGATGAACTGGCGCAGAGGGCGCTGTTGCGCGGTCTTATGAATATGCATAACCCGCAGAAACTGCTTTCTGAGGAGTACTTTAAACTGCAGGACATGCTGCTGCAGGATGAACTGAAGGAAAAGACCATCACTGACTGCAGACTTCTTGCTCCTGTGAAAAAACATGACCTGATGCGTCACTTCAACGGGGATATAACCTGCCTTAAGGTTGACGCTATCGTGAATTCAGCCAGTAACAACCTGTTAGGCTGCTTTGTGGCGGCACATAACTGTGTTGATAACTGTATCCATTCTGCCGCCGGACTGCAGTTGCGTTTCTTCTGTCAGGATCTGATCATCAAACAGGGCAGTCCTGAGCGACCTGGAGAGGCCAAAATTACCCCAGGTTTCAATCTTCCGTGCCCTTATGTCATTCATACCATAGGTCCGTCAATTGCCTGGCAGGTCAATTCAGGTAATGAGGAGACGCTGCGCAAATGCTATCTGTCATGTCTGAAACTTGCAGATGAAAAAGGTCTTAAATCCATAGCATTCCCCTGTATCTCCACGGGAGATTCGCGTTTTCCTCACAGTCAGGCCGGACGGATTGCGGTTGAAACTGTATACAAATATCTCAATGAAACCAAGAGTTCGCTCAAGGTTGTCTTTGTGACCAAAACCGAGGTTGACAAGAATATATATGAAAAACTCTTAAATCCCGATCCTGCTGCAAAACCCGAGGATCTGCATCCGTTTTTCAATGTCAACCTTTTCTGAACGGCAATCCGTTCAGAGTTCTGCGGTCTTTCGTATGCAGACGCAGTACTGATCACGAAAGACCATCTATGATAGCTGCGTATTTTTTCTGCGCACGCTCAAGTTCTGCACCGGTCAGGTCGAGATTTTCAAAGTAGGCATAATGGAGTTTTCCATTCATCCCGGTGAAGTGTTTTAAAAGTACAAAAGATGCTTCTAACTCTTCAATCTTGAGATCGGAGACAAAGAACACACTGTCGCAGATTGCAGTTAACGCCAGATACAGCGCCGCCGTAAGGACCTGCGGTTCGGTTTTAGACCCGGTGTGCCAGACGTGGTGGCGGGAAGTGCCAAAATAGTCTCCGTCAGGCAGAAAAAACGAACCGTCACCAAGGTCCAAATCTATGGCCCGTTCCCCGGCGCGAAGCCAGCGGGCGGCAAGTTCATCGGGAGTTACAGGCGGTTGGGCAAGCATTCTCCATCCCGGTGCCAGTGCCTTATAGGAAAAATCCTCATAATCATCTTCAGCACAGATCCCGCAGATAATCCTGGCTATTTCGATGGTGGCCCGCTCATAGTCAGCACCTTTAATCTGACCTAAAAGTCCCTGTGTTTTAGGCAGCAGACGTGGCGAGAGGTAGGTGTACATCTCATAACTGTCATCAGAGGCGTGGCGGAGTACTTTTACCGGGACATTAAGACCCTGCGCCTGCAGTTTCTGTGATAACTCATGAAAATCAAGAGTATAAAAACGGTCTTCCTTGTTTTTACCGGTTAATGTCTCATGACATTGGGTTTTCAGTCTGAGAATGCGCAGTTTTGTCAGATATTCAAGCACGTCAAAGACACGGGCAGTGTCTACACGCAGATTGCGCGCCAGCTGATCCTGGTGCTTGCGGGAGTTGAAACGCTGATGTTCATCTAAAGAATGCCAGTACAGCAGCACAGACAATACCAGGGCACAAATGTCTGCCTCGTTTCGGTTGAATACTGCAAGTTCAGGATAGTAGGGGGTTCTGGTCAGACCGTGTATAGTGTTCAATCCTTGGCTCCAAAAAAATACCGTCTCAATGAGGCGGTATTTTAGAGCAAATCATAAGGAATTACATCTTATGCCCCATCTCATAAGCCTGTTCGTGAATGTCAGTGACAGCTCTGCCTGAAGGATCATTCATTTTGGCGAACTTTGCATCCCAGGCAATGGCTGTTTCAGTGGAACAGGCCACAGATTTGCCGTACGGGACCGTCTGTACAGCAGACGGCAGTTTGAAGAGTTCTTCAAATATTTCACGGTAAAGATAAGCTTCCTTGGTGACGGGAGTGTTGACCGGGAAGCGAATGGCTCGTTCGGCAAATTTTGCGTCGGAAACCTTTGTCTCCGCATAATCGCGAAGGGCGTCAATCCAGGAGTAGCCGACTCCGTCGGAGAACTGTTCCTTCTGTCGCCACAGAACCTCGTCAGGGAGCATCCCCTCAAAGGCTTCACGTACAATCTTTTTCTCAATGGTCTTGCCCGGGCACATCTTATCCTTAGGATTGACGTGCATGGCAAGATCCAGAAATTTCTTGTCAAGGAATGGTACCCGTCCTTCGACACCCCAGGCCATAAGTGATTTGTTGGCACGCAGACAGTCGTACAGGTGCAGCTGGTCAAGTTTTCTCACCAGTTCCTCATGGAATTCTCTGTCATCAGGAGCCTTATGGAAATAAAGATATCCTCCGAAGATCTCGTCAGATCCCTCCCCTGACAGTACCATCTTTATACCCATCGCCTTGATGTATCTGGCCATCAGATACATTGGTGTGGAGGCTCTGATGGTGGTGACATCATAGGTTTCAGTGTGGTAGATGACCTCACGCAGAGCGTCAATGCCTTCCTCAATGGTGTAATGGATTTCGTGATGAACCGTACCAAGATAATCGGCTACGATGCGTGCCTTCTTCAGATCGGGCGCTCCTTCAAGTCCTATGGCGAAGGAATGCAGCCTTGGAAACCAGGCCGGACTCTTGCCGTCATCCTCAATACGATGCTCTGAATAATGCTTGGCAATAGCGGAAATCACCGAAGAATCGAGTCCGCCCGAGAGCAATACCCCGTAAGGCACATCGCACATCAGCTGACGACGCACGCTGTCCATGAGTCCTTCCTTAAGTTGCTGCGGGGTAACTTTTGAATCTTTGACCTTTTCGTAACTGAACCAGTCACGCTCGTAATAGGTGTGAAATTCGTAATCTTCTTTAGTGTACAGATAAGAGCGCGGTTTAAACTCCTGTACGGTGTCGCAGAATGGGGTCAGCGCCTTCATCTCCGAGGCAATACAGAAATGTCCGTCGCGATCCGTACCTGTATACATCGGAGCGATGCCCATATGATCGCGGGCGGCAAATATGGTATTATCCTCTGCGTCGTAGATGACAAAGGCAAAATCGCCAACCAGACGATCAACAAAATTCCTGCCTGTACGTTTGAATTCTTCGTATAGGGGCAGGATGACCTCACAGTCAGAACCGGTTTTGAAGGTATAAGGAACGGTGAGCTCTGCTTCAAGTTCTTTGTGATTATAAATTTCACCGTTTACTGCCAGGACATGAGTCTTGTTATCATTGTAAAGAGGTTGTGCGCCGTTTGCCGGATCAACGATGGAAAGACGTTCATGGACGATAATGGCGTGTTCACCCTGATAGATGCCTTCCCAGTCCGGTCCGCGATGCAACTGTTTTCTTGACATCTCAAGGGCCTGCTGACGAAGTGTCTGAGGCTGTTCTTTAATGTTAAAAATGCCGAATATTGAGCACATAAATAAAGATCCTTTGGTAATTCATTGAAATAGACGATCATCAATCGTTTCACTAAACCATGAACTTAATTTACAGCACATATTTTTTTGTCGACAAGCAATTTATAATTCTCAGTGGAAAATAAAATTTGTTTGACAGTCGTTTAACAGATATATTTACAAAATACTTAAGATAATCAGAATGTTGTTAGTGATGTCTGTGACGGCATGAACTAAAAAAGAGCAAAATGCACCAAAAATAAAAGAGTGCGCTATTACGGAGCAGTTGAATTGGAAAACATCGATGTCAATTATGTGTTTTTCATTGGCGGAGTATTGCTGACTTTTGCCATTCTAGCCTCAAAACTGTCAGCGGTGGTGGGCACTCCCTTGCTGCTGCTCTTCCTTGGTATCGGTATGCTCTCAGGTGAGGATGGTATTTTCATCCACATCGTCTATAACGATTACACTTCGTCATTTTATATCGCCAACCTGATGCTGGCACTTATTCTGCTCGATGGCGGACTGCGCACGAATTTTGCGGTAATGAAGTCCGTGGCTACCGAATCAATGGTGCTTTCAACCGCAGGTGTCCTGATGACATCGGCAATTACCGGATTTGCAGCATGGCTGTTCATTGATCTCAGTATCTGGCAGTCGATGCTGGTTGGTGCTATTGTCGGATCAACCGACGCGGCAGCGGTGTTTATGCTTCTTGGTGATGGCGGAGTTCATCTGAAGCAGCGGGTTTCCTCTTCTTTGCAGATTGAGTCTGCCACCAATGACCCTATGGCGATTCTGCTTACCACCGTGCTTCTGGCTTTCCTGTCGGGACGGGCTTCAAGCGTCAGTGAGGTCGTTCTGATTTTTGTCACGCAGTTTGGCCTGGGTATTATTCTGGGGATTTCCTTCGGTCTGTTTGCCCGTTTTGTGATTGCCTCTCTTTCAATAGGTGCCGGTCTGTATTCTCTTTTAGTGATAGGTATTGGCCTTATCGGTTATTCCGTGACCTCCGCTCTGGGGGGATCGGGCATGCTGGCCATATTTATCATCGGCATGTTTGTCGGCAATCAGAAAATAAGACAGGTCAGTTTTATTCTGCCGGTCGGTGAGGGCATAACCTGGCTTGCTCAGATCACGCTGTTTCTGATGCTGGGTCTGCTCGTGACACCGCATCTGATGCTTGAATATCTGGTGCCAGGGGTGGTAGTGGCGCTGGTAATTACTTTTGTGGCAAGACCTGTTGCGGTTTTCTGCTGTTTAAAACCTTTTTTCAGAAGGTATTCAAACCGTGACCTGTTCTTCATGTCCTGGGTGGGACTGCGCGGTTCTGTGCCGGTTGTACTGGCTATTTACCCGGTAATGGAGGATGTGAATAACGCTCAGCTTTACTTCAATGTTGCCTTTGTGGTAGTAATTGTCTCGCTCATCATTCAGGGCGCATCAATTGTACCTATGGCAAAGTTCTTTAAAGTTTATGCTCCATCTACGGCAGCTCCGATTTCCAAATCAGAAGTCGGGATCATGCTTAACGATGATTATGAACTGTACAACTACAGCGTGAAGAGAGATTCTCTGAACGGTGTAATGCTGCGTAGCATTTCCTTTCCAAAGAGGACTACCGTAGCAGCTGTTTTCCGTGAGGGCTATATGATCAAGGCTCACGGCATAACACGCCTGAAAAAGGATGATATCGTTACCGTTATCGGCAACAGTTCAGATGAACAGCTGCTTAATTCCGTTTTTTCCCAGGATAAGAAGCCTAAGCAGCACCATCTTTACCATGGCAATAAGATTTATCAGGGGCAAACCTTGATGATGGCGCTGTCTGAAATCTACTCAATTGAGCTGACATCCTTCGAGAAGAGTATGTCAGTTGCCGAATTTATGTCGTATCATATCGGCGGTTTCCCGCAGCCTGGTGATTTTGTCAGTCTGATTAATGTTCAGCTGGTGGTTGTGGAACTTGCCGGTGACAGTGTCAGTCGCGTCGGTGTAACTGAATTTAACGATATCGACAGCGGTTTCGTCAAGAAAAAGTCAGTTGCAGAATCTGCAGAAAGCGGCGAAGAGGTCGGTGGGGAACTGGTCGATAACGATAACGCGCAGAATTAACCAAATATTATTATTTAAATATGTCCGTATCCAATGACTCTATGGCTTCCTTTGCCAAAGAAATAAGCAAACAGTTTCCTTTTGTTTCACTGCAGGATAGACGCAAACTGAGTGCTGCGCTTAAACATCTGCTTGAAAATAAAGGCACTGATTTTCAGAGGAAGAGCAATGAACTGGCGCTTGCAGTAGCGGCAGCTGTCGGGAAGATAGAGCAGCGCAGGAAAAATCTGCCCACGATCACCTATGATGATAATCTGCCGGTAGTCTCAAGACGTGAGGAAATAATTGAGTGCATCAAAAATCATCAGGTGGTGATAATCGCAGGTGAGACCGGTTCTGGAAAAACGACGCAGATCCCCAAGATGTGTCTTGAGGCAGGCTGCGGCATAAAAGGTCTTATCGGTCACACGCAGCCGCGTCGTATCGCGGCAAGAGCGGTAGCTTCCCGTATTGCCGACGAACTTTCCGAACCATTAGGTCAGAGTGTTGGATATAAGGTTCGTTTTACGGATGTGACAAGGGAAGAATCCTATATCAAGATCATGACCGACGGTATTCTGCTTGCTGAAACGGCAACGGATCGCCTGCTGCTAAATTACGACTGCATCATC
>JAGBLM010000045.1 GCA_017635415.1 Succinivibrio sp.
ATCAGAGGTGTGCGCCAGTGCCTCAATGCAGATCCGGCACTGGCAGTTCATGGTCTTATTTGTTATCTGAACCCGGTATAACATAAAAGAGAGACAGAAGAACTGGCATAAATCTTTATGCATTCGTAACCAAAACCAAACTGAGCACCCATTCTGTAACTATCTATAGGGGTATTCCCCTCGTACACTACTCATAGCTTGAATTTCAATGAGTATATTGCGGTGCAAAACTGCTGTTTTTTAAATTTCATGCGTAGGCCCTGCGTTTTTCTGACTTATTTTATGAATTTTTCATTAAAACGGGCCTAAAGGTTATTTGAAATTTCTACTCTTGTAAATCAAGATATAATATTCTTGATATATTAACTAGTTATTTTTTCTACTTTCAAAACTTAAAAATTCTTAAAGTTTTGAAAGTAGATTTGCGTTATCGACGCCTTTACCCCCTCCAGGCAAAACAGTAAACTGCACATCTATAAGCACAAGATAAACTCCTCTAGAATATAATCAATCTGCAGAACAACATTTAGGTGTCAACTTATTTTGTTTTTGGACAAAGACCAGTTTTTTGGCAAAAGATCTTGAGGCAAAGTATGATCAAACGAACTCTTCTGACTCTGGCAATATGCGCCGGTTTCTCCTGCATCTGCCAGAGTGCCGTATCCGCAAATATTTCTCTTCCTGATATAGGTACAGCAGGTGCTCAGGGCATTACCGTGCAGAGAGAGCAGCAGATAGGTCAGTACTTCATGCGCAACGCCCGCGCCCAGATGCCGGTACTCGATGATCCTGCCCTGAATGAATATGTAACCAGTGTCGGAAACAATTTGGTTCTACACGCTAATAATGTCCATTTTCCGTTTGAATTCTTCGTGGTTTTAAGTCCGCAGTTAAACGCTTCCGCTTTTCTGGGCGGAAAAATCATGGTTAATACCGGACTGCTACACTATTCGAGGAATGCCGATGAGTTTGCCTCGGTTCTAGCACACGAAGTATCCCATGTCACACAGCGTCATATTGCGCGCTTCATCGAAAACCAACTTAAAATGAACACGGTAACCATTGCCGGACTCATCGGCTCAATAGCCATGGCTATAATCAATCCAATGGCAGGAGCTGCAGCTCTTTCCACCACGATGGGAGTCTCAACACAGGCAAGTATCAACTTCACCCGCGAAAATGAAACTGAAGCCGATGCCATAGGCATTGATCTGCTTTACCGCAGTGGTTATGATCCAACCGGCATGGTAAGCATGTTTAAAACTCTTCTTGACCGCCAGGGCAATCTGAATCCGATGTTTGCCATGCTTATTGACCATCCTTTATCCGAGGTTCGTGTAGCACAGGCACAGAACCGTACGATGCAATACCCCAAGAGAAAACCTACCCATGATGCTGATTTTGAACTTGCTAAAGCCAGAGTCGATGTCAGATATATGAACGCCAATCTTGAGGATCTTAAAAGACTGCTGCAAAGTTCCGGAACCGAGTTCAGTCAGATATACAGAACCTATGCTCTGGCCCTGATCTGCTACGAGATGAAGAACTACCAAGAGGCCAGAACCTATCTTGGTAAACTGCAAAACCTTTCAGGCAACATTTTTGTTCTTGATTTACTTACGGATCTTGATATTCAGGAACATCAGTTCTCAAGAGCCATAGAACGACTCAAAGCCCATTACAGAAACAAGCCTAATAATGAGGCCATCTGTATAAACCTCGCCAACACCATGATTCTTGACGGCAGAAACAAGGAGGCGGTACAGATTTTATCCAAATTCAGCAAAAAGCATCCTAACAATACGCTGGCACTCGATCTCCTTGCCACTGCACAGAACAAGATGCACAACCGCTGTGAGGCTCTGCAGAGCAAGGGAATGGAGTATGCCCTCAAGGCCAACTACTCTCGTGCAGTCAATCTGTTGAACGATGCAATGAATGTCTGTACTGACAAATATACGCGTGCCGTACTGCAGGCCAGAATTACGGAAGTAAACGAACAGCGACGTTTTGATGAATCCCTGAATAAGGGACTTTAGGCTATCCGCGCAGACACCAAAAACTTCTATAGAGAAAGAATTTTCTTTATAAACGGCACGGTAACCTCGTGTTTGGCCTCAAGTGAGGCCACATCCAGCTTATCAAGAAGATGCATCAGGGCATGCATATCGCGATTGCTGTGTCTGACGAGAAATGATGCCGCCTGAGCCGAGAAAACAATACCTCTTTCTCTGGCATGGACGGTAAGAGCTTCAACACAGCCTAACTCATCCAGATTCTGCAGTTGAGCGACGATGCCGCTGCCTAAGCGAGTATTCAGATCAGGTCGACTGAATTTGAGGACATCAAACGAAGATGATCCAGTCATCACCAGCAGTCCCTGACCTGCATCAACCCAGCGGTTAAAGACCCCGAACAGAGCCAGTTCCCATTCTGCCCTGCCAGTAAGGGCATCAATATTGTCAAGCAACGTCACCTGAGGCAGATCAAAACTGAGCAGCTGCGGTGACATATGCACCGCAATGCCCATATCCAGGGAAAAACAGTTGACCGCAGACTCCTGAACCTGATGTGCAAGAGCACTTAAAAGATGACTCTTGCCGCAGCCTGAAGGTCCGAACACGTAAAAAAACTCATAACTATGTGAAGTTACAGCTTTTTTTAGTGACTCAACAAGTCCCCGATTTGCGCTACTGACAAAAGTTGCAAAATCCCCCTTATCAGTAAGATGTAAAGGCAGAGCTCCCTGCCGCGGCTCATTGACCATATCAGTCTGAGACCGCCGAAACTTCTGCGGCATTATTAACTGAAGCGGCAGACGACGAGGATTGCGTGCGGTTCTCATCCCCGGTCTTGTTTACAGGTTTTACCACCTCAGGTGCCGAGATAACCCTGTCGGGGGTCGCCGCGCCAATTCCATCACGTCCGGTTGAGGCCTTGCCTACGCTTCTGTTCCAGTGATAACGCCATTCACCTTCCTTGGTGAACTCACCTGAGTGGGCAAGAGTGCCATCCAAGATTGAAGGTGAGGCTTCAGTCGGAACATCGATGATCGCACCTTCCGGAGTATAGGCCCTGATCTTGGTAGAAGCTTCATATCCGAAGGTGATAAGCGCGCCCTGAATTGCTTTGTAATCCTGAATATTGGAGATACCGGAGACCATAATGCGGACAAAGCCCTGATAGGCACCGGGAGTAAGGGAATCGGTGGCAATAACCTCAGAAGGCGCATCAAGGCCGTTCGGTGCCTCCTGAGTTGAACCATTCTGCGCGGTGGACAGAGTACTCATAAATACGCCGGCAACATCCTTGGCAAGCAGTTCAGAAGACTCCTGAACAGACCCCTTACGCTGTGCCGACCCTAAAGTTTTACCCTCTGCATCATACACATTCACCTTGAATTCATACTCGCCATTTGCCTCACGGTTCACTGCCCCGGCGATGTAGTATCTGGCATCATAACGTGCCGAGGCTTTTTTAAGACCTTCGTCATTATGACTGAGAATCGTCTGACTGTTCACCTGCTGAATATCGTCCAGATCCATCACCGGAAACATCACGCGAATGCCGTTTTTCTCTGCGGCTTGGCAAAATGACCTGACCGCATCAACAGCATCAGGAGAATTTATGACTTTGCCATCAGCTACGTTTGTAAACCATAAAAGTACCGGATCCTCAAGACCGCTCCAGGAGGTTATACCAGCATTATTCAGAACTTCCCGTACCTTTTCATCATCAAAGGTGACCGACAGCTGACCGTTGCGCAGACTGGTATTGAGAACGGCAGCGCTGATAGTCTGCGCAGAAAGGGAAGCACTTGTTCCAGGAGATACGGTCTCAACAGCCTTATTAAAGGCTCTGAGCAAAGCATTATCAACGCCATCAGCAGTATCTTCAGCAAAAGAAATAGGGGCAGCACTGACACCTGAGCACGAGAGGATAACTCCGGTAAGTACCGACAGATTTTTTACAGCAGTTGCAATTTTCACCATCATTCTCCTTGTTTTTCTATCCAAATTCTATCACATAGTGCAAATTGCTTATTTTGCTTTTTTCTGTACTCATGCCTGAAACAATTTAGTACAATAATGCCAAATTTTTTCCTGGAGATTTTCATGGCCAATTTAACCTATAAAGACGCCGGCGTAGATATTGATGCCGGAGAAGAGCTGGTTGAACGTATTAAAGGACCTGTTAAACGTACCAATCGTCCTGAAGTGATTGGCGGTCTTGGAGGTTTCGGAGCCCTGACAAGAATCCCTGCAGGTTACAAGGAACCTGTACTTGTCTCAGGCACCGACGGAGTCGGTACCAAACTGCGTCTGGCCATCGATCTCAACCGCCACAGTACCGTAGGACAGGATCTGGTCGCGATGTGCGTAAACGACCTGATTGTAGCAGGCGCTGAACCTCTGTTCTTTTTAGATTATTATGCCACTGCAAAACTCGATGTGGACGTTGCCTCCACCGTAGTTACCGGTATCGCCAAAGGCTGTGAAATGGCAGGCTGCGCTCTGGTCGGCGGCGAAACAGCGGAAATGCCGGGCATGTACAGTGTCGGAGATTATGACCTCGCCGGTTTCAGTGTAGGTGTGGTTGAAGCGTCAAAAATTATCGACGGCAGCAAGGTAAAGGAAGGCGACGCCATCATTGCCGTAGCCTCTTCAGGACCTCATTCCAACGGATTCTCCCTGATCCGCCATATTCTCAAGACTTCAAGGACAGATCCTTTAAAGGAGAAATTACCATCAGGACAATCACTTGCTGATGCGCTTATTACTCCTACCCGTATCTATGTCAAGAGTGTACTTGAACTGCTCAAGACCGTAGATGTCCATGCCATGGCACATATTACCGGCGGCGGATTCTGGGAGAACATTCCACGTGTTCTGCCTGAAGGCTTGAGAGCCGCCTGCAGCAAAGACAGCTGGCAGATTCCGGAAGTTTTTGAGTGGCTCATGAAAGCAGGAAATGTCGCCGAATACGAAATGTTCAGGACCTTCAACTGCGGTGTCGGCTTAGTGGTCGTAGTCGATAAATCAAAAGCAGAAGAAACCGTGCAGATTCTCAACAGATGCGGCGAGAAAGCTTGGCTGCTCGGTGAAATCAAAACAGCTACCGCAGCAGGAGAGCAGGTCACTATTGATTAGTCACACCTACTGACTTTTAAAAGGCGCTTACTCAATGGAGTAGGCGCCTTTTTGATAGTTAGACTATCTTTTTATAAATAATGCGGGCGCGAAAACCCACTATATGGTGACGGTGCTGATGTCAATAATTTTGAAAAACTTTTTTTCAAGCACTGTCCCTAGTATGGCTCTAAAGCTTGTTGACTGTTATATCAGGAATTATATGTCTGATAGCGTTTTCTTTTCAGACAATAAAAAATTACTGGAAGTTAATCCGGTTATATCACAGTCAAGATCACTTATCTGAAGGACTTTTTTCCTTGCGCTATAACACTTCC
>JAGBLM010000046.1 GCA_017635415.1 Succinivibrio sp.
AGGCTAAAAAAAGACGGTGATTACGAAAAATAGGATGGGGAAACAGTGTATCAAGAACTACTTTACAGATGGTGCAAGAACTTCTTAAAAACTGTATTTTGAGTATGTTTTGTTATGTGCGAGAGTTAGAATACCATCCAGGATGACCTAAGATGTTAAGCTTTCCAGCATAAATAATGCTGTGTTATCCGGTCTCTTCAGACCAGAGTAAGCTTTACTCCCATGTTAATGACTGCATTTTTGACGTTATCAGGCAGTTTTTTGTCAGTAACAATCTCGTTGATTCTGGTAAGTTCTGTTACTCTGTAGGCTGCAACCTTGGCGTATTTGGATGAGTCGCAGATGAGGATCTTGTTAATGGATGATTCAAGCGCCGCCTCCTTGACCAGTACCTTGTCGGCATCAGGGGTGGTTATGCCGCGCAGATCCCACGATGAACAGGAGATAAAGGCATAGTCCATATTGAGGGCACTGATGGTTTTCGCTGCAAACATGCCCACAGAAGAATGATTCTTTCTTCTGACCACACCTCCTACATGAATGAGTTGTGCTGAACTTTCCTTCATCAGAAAATTGAGGATCTCAAAATCATTGGTAACGACGGTAAGATCGCTACGGTTGGTGAGGTAATGGGCAAGCGCCAAAGAGGTGGTACCCTCATCAAGGTAGATACACTGTCCGTCCTGGACGTATTTTGCCGCATCTTTGCCGATACGGTTTTTCTCATCGGTGGCAAAATTTTCCTTCATCTGCAAAGACGGATCGTGAATGAGCTGATTAGGCAGTCTCACCCCTCCGGTTACAGAGATGACCATTTTATTCTGTTCAAGGATCTGCAGGTCACGTCTGACAGTCATATGTGATACGCCCAGAAAATCAACCAGGTCATTGATGCTCATCACACCCTCATGCTCCTGCATCAGACTGATAATTTTCTTTTGCCGTAAAGCCGGGATCATTTCCTCCTCCTGTGCTGTCACCTTAACAAAGGGACCAGCCTGCCTCGTTTAAAAAATAGTGTTTATGCTGCAGTTAGTTTTTGTTTCAAGATTTTAACGTATTTTAACGATTTTGGTATATAAAAAATTAACAGATAATATAAAAAATTCCTTATACCATAAAATATATCTATAAATCAGTGTGATGATATGCGTATTAATTCACATTGATTATGGTCTTTATACTATTTTGGAACAGTTTAAAGACATAAAAAAGTCCACTTTTCGATGCTGACATGAGAATTAAAGGCAGAGACGTTGAGGCATTGTAAAATTTTTTTCTTATCGAAATGAAACAGATAATTTCCGTTAAAGTGAACGTTTGCTCTCAATAAAAGTAATTATATTTCAATATGATAAATGTGATTTTTATAAAAAAATCACATTTAAAATATTTTCACATTATTTGTGTTGATGTGATCTATGTCAAAGATTTTTCTATTGTCAGTAACTAGAATTGCATTAAATCCGATGTGAAATTTTTATAAATGTTAAAAAAGTTTAGATTAAAACTTTAGACATTAAATGAATAAGACACATAATTCAAAAAGTTAGCATCGACTGATTGTTTCACAAGTCGATAGAATGACAAGGAGCATGCTTAAAATGAAAGCAGTTGTATTACATGGCCCTGACAATTACCCAAACAACTATGAGGTAATGGATATTGAAAAGCCGGTTTGCGGTAGCGATGATATGCTGTTAAAGATGAAAGCTGCTGCTTTATGCGGCACTGACAAGCGTATCTTTACCGGAGCCAAGACCAAGGGCGTACGTAAGGATTCTGTTATCGGACATGAAATCTGCGGCATTATCGAAGAAGTTGGCAGTAATGTTATAGGCTTTAAGAAGGGTGACCGTGTGGCTATTGCCAACGTTATTCCTTGTGGACACTGCTCTGCCTGCCTGAACGGACGTGAGAATGCCTGTCTGCACCGTCAGGCTATCGGTTATGAATTCAACGGCGGTTTTGAAGAATATGTTCTCATCCCGGCAGTCTGCATCAGAAGCGGCAATGTGGTGAAACTTCCTGATAATGTCAGTTATGCCGCCGGTGCTCTGATTGAGCCACTGGCCTGCTGCATCCGCGGTCTGCGCAATACCGGTACCGGCTTCAATGATACCGTACTGATTATTGGCGCAGGTCCTATCGGACTTATGCACCTGCAGCTGTCACTTATCTCTGGTGCCAAATCAGTAATCGTCAGTGAACTTGATAAGGAAAAGCGCGAACTGGCCAAGAAGCTCGGTGCCAAGATTGTAGTTGATCCGGCAAATGAAGATCTAAACAAGATTGTTATGGATGAGACCGCAGGTGAAGGTGTCGACCGTATTGTGATGGCTATTGGCGTCAACGCTCTGGTGGACTCTACCTTCAAACTGGCCAGAAAGGGCGGTACTGTCTGTCTGTTCGCAGGCTTCCCTAAAGGAAAGATGAGTGAGTTTGATCCTAGTGTGATCCACTATAACGAACTCAATATTACCGGCTCCACCGCCTACAAGAGAATTGATTACCTGCAGGCAGCTGACATGGTCAGCACCGGCAAGATTGACCTTGATGCGATTGTTTCCCACAAGTTCAAGATCGAGGACTTCCGTGAGGCTCTTGACCTGCACATGAAGGGCACCGCACTCAAAGTGGTAATTGAGGATTAACAGTTTTTCAGGTGGCAGCGGGGTGCTGCCACGACAATGAATTTTTTAGCAAGGAGAAATAAACAATGGTAGAACCAATGTATGCTATGGGTAAGGCTGTTCGCCTTTCACGTATGGTTAACGCAGAAAGCGGCAAAATGATGGCAATCACTGTAGATCATGCAACCTCTCGCGGAATTGCTCCGATGACCGGTATTCATGATATTCAGGGGGCAATCGACAAGATTGTTGCCGGTGTGCCTGATGCTATGACCATGACCGGCGGTATACAGAAACGCTGCTGGGGTCCTCATGTAGGATCCGGGATTGCAGTTCTGCACAAGATTTCAAACTATGGTCCAACCTCTCCAACCAATGATTGCATTTTCGGTTCTGTTGATGCTGCTGTCCGTATGGGTGCTGACGCTGTTTCCTTAGGCTGCATGACCTTAGGTGATCACCAGAATGAGCAGTTTGAGCGTATCGGTGTAGTAAGTGAATACTGCGACAAGATCGGTATGCCTCTTATCGGTCACATCTATCCTAAGGGAGAGAGTGTACCTAAGGAAAAACAGACTGCCTGGGAAAACATCGCCTACTGCTGCCGCAGTGCCTGTGAATTGGGCTTAGACTGCGTCAAGACCACCTATACTGGTGATCCTGAGAGCATGGCCAAGGTAATTTCTACCGTTCCATCATCATTCCGCGTAGTTATTCAGGGTGGTGATACTCCAAAAGGACTTAAGGGTGATGATCTGCTGATGTACTATATGCAGATGACCCGTGATGCCCTTGATGCCGGCTGCGGTGGTGTAACCATGGGCCGCTGGGTATGGGATTCAGAGGACGTTACCGCTCTGGTAATCGCTCTGCGCCGTCTCATTCACAAGAATTTCAGCGCTAAGGAATGTATGGAACTTTTCAAGACTGTTAAGTCTGAAAAGAACTATGCTGCATACAAGGTTCTGTAATTAAAGGGAAGAGATGCTGACTATGAGCAGGTATCTGTTGGGAATTGATGTAGGCACAAGCAGTCTCAAGGTTGCTGTCATTGATGAGGATGCAGCGCTCATAGGTTTAAGCAGCAGCAAGTACGCTCTTATCATGCCTGACGAGCGCTCGGTGCAGATCGATGCGCAGAGCATGTGGAGAGCGTTTCTTTCCTGCCTTTGCGATTTAAAGCAAAAGGGAATAGATCTCCGTTTGGTTGTCGGCATCAGTATTTCATCACTGTGCCCAGGACTGACGGCTTTTGATGAAAAGGGAAATGTGCTCGTTGACCCTATCATTTATTCTGATAGGAGAAGTACCAAAGAAGCGGATTATATCCGTGACCGTGTAGGTGCCGACAAACTCTTTGAGATTACGGCAAACGGTACTATGGCGGGCGCTTTTTCCGGTTCATCCATGCTCTGGATAAAGAACAATCTCCCTGAGGTTTACGCCAAAACCAGATATTTCGGTCACCTCAATACCTACATGGCCTGCCGCATGACCGGTCAGTTCGCCATTGACTATTCAAACGCCTCCTACACCAATCTTTTTGAGACTACAGGTGGCAGGAAATGGTCTGAATATGTCTGTGAGAAGATAGGCATTGAGATAGATAAACTCCCTCCGCTGCACGAATCAACCGAGGTGGTGGGTGAACTTGTCAACGCCGACCTTATAGATCTGGGAATAAAGCGTGGCACCGCGGTGGTGATCGGTGGTGCTGATACACCGTGCGCTTCCATAGTAGCCGGGGTAACCCGTAGTGGGGACGTCTGTGAATCAGTGGGAACTACTGATGTTCTGACAGTCTGTATCGATAAACCGGTCTTTGGTCACGAGTTTATCAATCGCTGTCACGTGGTTCCAGGAACGTGGATTTATCAGGGTGCCATGTCCTTTACAGGAGCGGCTAATGCCTGGTTCCTGAAGGAGTTCTATACTGAATTTACCTCGGACTGCAGGAGTACTGTCGAGGCCTTGAAGAAGGTCAATGAGCAGGCTGCTCTTGCAGAGCCTGGTTGTGGTGGAGTCGTATTTCTCCCTTATATGTTAGGCGAGCGCAGTCCGATTTGGGATGCGTACGCCAGAAGCGTGTTCTTCGGTATTTCTGTGAATACCACCCGCAGCGATATGAACAGAGCTGTGCTTGAGAGCTGTGCATATGGTCTCAGACAGATGTGTCATATTGCTGAAAAACTGACAGGCAACAGGATTGCTCGTTTCTCCTCCATTGGTGGAGGGGCAAAGAGCGAGGTCTGGGCTCAGATCAAGGCAGATATCACCGGCAGGAGCATTACTGTTCTTGATATGAATGATATGGCGCCTGTCGGAGCGGCAATGCTCGCCGGTGTCGGTACTTCGGTATTCAAAGATATATTTGCGGCCTCACAGAAGGCCGGCAGGAAGATTTTCCGTGAGTTTACGCCGACAGAGGATCCTGCTGTAAAGGCGGTCTATGATCAGCGTTATGAGACTTATCTGGGACTTTATCCTGCACTTAAGGAACTGTTCAGACAGTCTCTTAAAAAGTAGAGACGCAGCATATTGAGAGAGTGAAGAGCGATTTACCGCAAGATATTTTTTAACCGTTTTTTTTTCTTACACAACATGAGGAATTAATATGAAGAAATTTTTAGCCACAGTTTTAGCCGGCGCCATGATGTTCACAATGGCTCAGGATGCATCTGCTGCCAACAAGAAGATCACCATCTCCGTACCGGATCCAACCACTTCCTATATTTATGCTGCAGCCGAGGAATTTGCCAACCGCGCCAAGGAATATTCAGGCGGTACCCTTGATTTCAGCATTTCTGCCAACGGTTCTCTGTATGGCGGTGACACTGCCGCAGGTATCAAGCAGTTAGGTGCCGGTTCTCTGCAGATGGTTATTCTGGCCTCTTCCGTATACACCAACTTCGTACCAGGCCTCAACGTAATTTCTGTTCCTTATATGTTTGACGATCAGGCTCAGCTGCTCAAATTCCTGAACAGTGATATTGCAACTGAACTGTTCAACCGCGTCAATAAGATGAACATTACCGTTGCCGGCAAATGGACCCGTTCATTCCGTGAGGTTACCAACTCCAAGCAGCCTATCAAGAGTCCTGCTGACCTCAAAGGCGTTGTACTGCGTGTTCCTAACAACTCACTGTATGTTGAGTTCTTCAAGGCCTGCGGTGCTGTAACTACCCCTATGAACTTCTCTGAGGTTTATAACGCTCTGCAGCTGCACACCCTTGATGGTCAGGAAAACCCTGTAGACGTTCCATACTCCAACAAGTTCTATGAGGTTCAGAAGTACATCTCCTTCACCAACCACATGGCTGATGCCTGGCTGGTCGGTATCAACAGCAAGTTCTTTGACGGACTTGATGCCAAGCAGAGAGATGCTATCGTCAAGGCCGGTGCTGAGGTTCAGCAGTGGAATGTTGACATGATGGCCGAACAGGACAAGGTTGCTCTGAAGTCCTTAACCGATCACGGTATGCAGACCAACGACCTTACCCCAGAGGCTCAGAAGGAATTTGTTGAGATTTCAAAATCCTGCTATCCAAAATTCCGCGAGCTGATCAAGGACGACAAACTCTTTGACGCTACTGCTGCATTTACTGGCAGAAAGTAAGATAAAACGGGGCATGCTCTTGTAGGAGGGCATGCCTTTTTACTAATCATATTTCGGTGCGATAAATTATTTTTAATTAAGGCTCGGTAAATCCTATGGAACGTAAAAAGACAAAACTATCAGGATTCTTCGACCTCGTCGGTAAGCTTGAGGACGCTCTGCTGGTCGTGTTTGTAACCGGCATGATTGTGGTGATCCTTATTCAGATTATAGGACGAATCGTAGGAAATCCTTTTCCGTGGACAGAAGAATCGTCACGTTATCTGTTCCTGTGGATGATGTTTGTAGCGCTGGCGGCAGGATTCAACCGCTGCGAATCAGCCCGCGTGACCCTATTATTACAGATTGGCCCGAAGTGGCTCAAAAAGTTCAGTGAAGTACTCTATGCCTTCTGTGTTATCGCGTTCTTCATTGTGATGTTTATCTACGGTTTGGATGTGGTCTTCCAGCAGATTGCCTGGGAAGAAATGGGTACTGCTCTGCTTATTCCTATGTGGACCATCGGTATCTGTCAGCCGGTTGGTGCTGTACTGGGCATCATCGGTACTGTGCAGAACTTCCTCGAGTATCACGATAACGTAGCTATTGGCGATAAGGAAACAGAAAAAGCCAAGGCTCTTGCGAATGAAGGAGATTTTGACAAATGAGTTGGGTGTTAATAGCTATCTTTATGGGACTGATGGTATTTGGTGTACCAATTGCCATCTCCCTGGGCGGTGCATCTGTTATTGCCATGTATGCCATGACCGATCTGCCTCTTAATATGGCTGCTCAGTCGATGTTTACTGCCATGAACTCCTTTATCATGGTTGCCGTTCCGCTGTTTATTCTGTGCGGATCGCTGATGGATGAGGGTGGTATTGCCGACCGTATCTATGATCTCTCCGAGGCCTTGGTGGGATGGATTTATGGTGGTTTAGGCCATGTATCGGTAGTGGTGAATCTGATCTTCGCCGGTATGAGCGGATCTTCGGTTGCTGCTATTGCCTCTATCGGTAAGATGAGTATCAACGCTCTTGACCGCAAGGGTTATCCTAAACCGTACGCGACGGCGATTAACCTTTCAGGATCAATGCTCGCTTCTGTTATTCCACCGTCAATTCTGATGATTAACGCTGCAGCAACTGGCAACGTCTCTATCGGTCAGGCTCTGCTTGCCGGTCTCGTTCCGGGTATCATCATTGGTCTTATCTTTATGCTGTACAACTATCTGTACTGCAAAAGACACAATATCGGTGACCGTATTCCTTTTGAAAGACCAAAACTTACCCGTGCCTTTATCAGAGCAATTCCGGCACTGCTGACCCCGGTGATTCTGCTCGGCGGTGTTTACACCGGTATCTATACCCCGACCGAAGGTGCCGCCATTGCTGTGGTATACACCATTCTGGTTTCCATTTACGTGTTCAAGAATCTCAAGTGGAGCGATATTCCTCGCATTATGATCAAGAATGCCCGTTCCACCGGTGTGATTCTGTTTGTTGCCATTGCCGCCAAACCTGCTTCCGTTCTCTTCGAGATGGATGGTCTGCCAACCCGTGTGGCCGAGATGATTGCCGGTATTTCTGACAACCGTATCTACATTCTGCTGGTACTTTATGCCTTCCTGATTGTAGTCGGCATGTTCATGGATGCTACCGCCGCCATCTTTATTCTGGTGCCGATTCTGCTGCCTGCCGTACAGGCGGTGGGAGTCTCGCCGCTGTTCTTCGTGGTATTTCTGGTCATTACCCTGTCATTTGGTCTTATCACACCACCTGTGGGAGTATGTCTGTATGCAGCAGAGAACGTAACCGGACTGCCGCTTGAAAAGATCATCAGAGCGTCAGTACCTTGGATTGCTCTGATTGCGACCTCTCTGGTGATGTTCATCATCTTCCCAGGACTCATTGAAGTACCGGTATCGTGGGTATTTGGCTAGAAAATAAGATTTTAAGGATAAGAAAATGAAAATTGTTGTACTTGACGGTTATACGGAAAATCCAGGAGATCTGTCCTGGGATGGTCTTAAGGCTTTAGGCGATCTTAAGGTCTACGATCGCATCTCCTATGTGGACTCTCCTGAGATTGCCAAAACCATCGGCGATGCTGAGATTGCGGTAACCAACAAGACGCCTATTACCAAAGCAACCATAGACAGCTGCAGCAATCTTAAGCTTATTGCCGTGCTGGCTACTGGATACAACGTAATTGACTACAATTACGCCAAAACCCGCGGGATTGCCGTTGTCAACGTACCTACCTACGGTACCCAGATTGTAGGTCAGTATGCAGTCGGTCTGCTCCTTGAAATCTGCTCTCACTATCAGCATCACTCCGATACTGTGCACGAGGGCAGATGGCAGAACAACATTGACTGGTGTTACTGGGATTTCCCGATGATTGAACTCTACGGCAAAACCGCAGGTGTCATCGGTCTTGGGCGTATAGGTCAGACCAGTGCCAGAATCCTGAAGGCTATGGGGATGAAGGTTCTTGCCTACGATACCTTCAAGTCCGAGGCCGGCGCTGAAGTTGCTGAATATGTTGATCTTGACAGACTGCTTAGGGAATCAGATGTGATTTTCCTGCACTGCCCGCTCTTCCCGGAAACTGAAGGCATCATCAACAAAGACAATATTGCCAAAATGAAGGGCGGGGTCATTATTATCAACAACAGTCGTGGTCAGCTGGTAGTCGAGCAGGATCTTGCCGATGCTCTGAACAGCGGCAAAGTCTACGCCGCAGGACTTGATGTGGTCTCAACAGAGCCTATCAAGGGAGATAATCCTCTGCTCAAGGCCAAGAACTGTCTTATCACTCCGCACATTTCCTGGGCGGCAAGAGCGGCAAGACAGAGAATTATGGACATTACCATAGACAACATCAAAGCTTTCCTCGCTGGAAAACCTGTGAATGTGGTCAACAAATAGTGAGATTTATAAAATAAATCTGCCTGTTGAATCCCTTTTTTAAGGGATTCTTTTTCACTAAGTCTGTTGATGAGAAAAGAAATATGCGAATTATTGCAGCTCCTGACTCCTTTAAGGGCAGTCTAACATCCGTACAGGCGGCAGAAGCCATCGAACTTGGCTTAAAAGAGGTTTTCCCTGAAGCTGAGGTTATCAAGGTGCCTATTGCTGACGGCGGAGAAGGTACGGTTAACGCCATTGTCTCCATGACCGGAGGACAACTCCTGAAGACTCAGGTTGAAGGTCCTTTAGGCGAAAAGGTGACGGCTCTTTTTGGTCGCTGCAAAAATGCTGAAGGCGAATTTGCCGTGATAGAAATGGCCGAGGCCTCAGGTCTGCTGCTGGAAAAGGAAGAGGACAGGGATGTTCTAAGAGCCAGCACCTACGGCACCGGACAGCTCATAAAGGCTGCTTTGGATCTTGGTATTAGAAAGATTGTGATCGGCATTGGCGGATCTGCCACTAACGATGGCGGAGCCGGTATGGCTCAGGCCCTTGGAGCCGGTCTTTTTGACCGTAATGGTCAACCGGTGGCAAGAGGCGGCGCTGCCTTAGCTACCCTTGAGAGGATAGACCTCAGTACTCTTGATAAAAGACTTGCGGAAACCGAGATCCTGATTGCCTGTGATGTTAAGAATCCTCTGTGCGGACCTGAGGGCGCTTCGGCAGTCTACGGACCGCAGAAGGGCGCTACAGACGAGCAGGTCAGAATTCTTGATGAGGCATTGCGGCACTACAGTGATATTGCCAAGCGGGACACGCATAGAGATGTGGCAGAGAATCCTGGTGCTGGCGCGGCCGGCGGTCTTGGCGCCGGACTGATGATATTCACATCAGGGCGCATGTGCAACGGCATTGAACTGGTCTTAAAGATGATTGGTTTTGATGATCTGGTCAAATCAGCCGATCTGGTCTTTACGGGAGAGGGCTTTACCGACTCCCAGACTGCCAACGGCAAGGCACCGGTAGGAGTGGCAAAAATAGCCAAGAAATACTCAATTCCGGTTGTCTGTCTGTCAGGTGGTATAAGTCTTGATGCCAATGAACTGCTCAACCACGGTATTGATGCGGTAAACGGCACTCCGTGTGCACCAATTTCCCTGGCGGATTGTATTGCCGATGCCTCTTCGCTTCTTAAGGCCGCAGCTGAGCGCTGTGCCAGACTTATCAAGATCGGAAGAGCACTTAAGTAGAAGTGCTGATATTTGTTGTGTAGTTTAAGCCTGTCAGATCTTCTGTCAGGCTTTTTTTGTAGTCAATCTTTTTTTTCTAGGGGCATCAGTTACTGTTTCCTGCGTAGCACATTGTTTGTACTTTTCCCAAGACCTAGATGATAACCAAATTGATAAATAGGAAAATGACCTCATCCATCAAATACGGAGGTCATTATGACAACTGCTTATTCATGTTTTCAGGGGAATATTAGTACCTTAACTAGTTACATTGACTGGAAGATCATCAAGGAGCAATTTGAAAGTTCCAAAAAAAGCGGCATAGCATTTTACCAGGAGGATTTTGAGCATCTACTGGCATCCATGACAGACCATTCTGATTTCTACATTCCTTCCTATGTGACCATGCTTGAACACATCAGAAAACTTCAGCAGAGAAAAAGTACAACCAAAATCGTTAGCGGAGCACCTTTTACCACCCAAGAATGGTCTGACATATACAAAGAATTTAAAGCGTCAGGACAAAGCCTTACCGAATTCTTTAACGCAAATCAGATGAGATTCTCCAGATTTGGATACAGCTGGTTTACCAAGAAAATGCGCCTGCTTAACAGACAAGACAATCCAGAACTTCCTGCCAAAAAAGGAGAACAGGGAAATGAAGTTAAGGTAATAAAACTTCCTGCTGCGGCACTGAATAAACAGGTCTCAGTCGTTCACGCCGACAGCGGCAGCGATCTGATTTTAAAGCCGATAAAATCAGCGGCAGAACAGATGACTGCTTCCAGAGATTCTACCGTGACAGTAAAAGTAGCACAGGAATTTACCATAAGTTTTATCTCTTCTTCTCCTGAAGATGCAGTGCTTAAAATAATAAACGGTCTGAGGGTGAAATAAAATGGAACTTGATTTAAGCACCGGACGGATTTCTCTTGTAATAGTACCTACTGATTTGCGTTTTGGTTATTTCCGTCTTGCCAGACTTGCCACAGAATACCTGCATATTGATGTTACCGCAGGACACGACTGGGTGGTATTCATTTCAAGAACAAGAGAGGTGGCAAAGATAATTCATTGTGATGAACACGGCTCGGTCATGGTCACTCGACGACTGCATAAGGGCAGATATCAGAGACTGATGGAAAGAATAGACGGTCCGGTAAGCAGGAGTCTTTGCGTCAGTGAACTGAAAAATTACCTGAACGGAGG
>JAGBLM010000047.1 GCA_017635415.1 Succinivibrio sp.
AGTTTCGTAAAAGAAGATGGCAATAAAATGGTCGTAGATTACGATTTAATAGAAAAAGGGTACAGGTCACGGGGACTTCTTGTAGAAAAGATTCCCTACTACCGGGACGACCTTGAGCTTAAGCTTTTCGACACCATGACCGAAGAGGAAATTTCAAAGCTGAAGGAAAACATGAAGCATGTGAATGTATGGAAGATTACCGCAAATCCGGATTTTAAGGAAGATAATGATGACGCTGCGGGTTCAGCAGAGATACCGAATGACCCCTCTCTTCCATTTGACGTAAAAAGCTCTTTTAGTGACGGCGTGCTTGAGATGAGCATTCAGGGACGCATGGATACGATCACGGCGCCTGAGGTATTGAAGCGGTTTCAGGAGGCAGGCGAAGGTATCAGAGACATCCGCATTGATGTCAGCAAAATGGCCTACATATCGTCAGCAGGGCTTCGGGTATTTCTTATCATGTACAAATCATTAGACGATAAGGAAAAATTTGCAATCACAGGGATTCGTGAAGAGGTTCGTGAAATAATGGAGACAACAGGCTTTGACCAGTTTTTTCTGAAGTGATAAATGTGTAAGACTACGAATGACGGGATAGTACGGTTACCTAAAAGCAAGATGATCAACAGGGATAAAATGCAAATTGACAAAAGTGATTGGGGAGATTAGAATACAAACAAGAAAGGGGCTGCCAGTAAACGGTTCGCCTCGGTTTATATGTTACTCAAAAGAGCAACCGTTAGCCTTGGTCGGGGCGGTTGCTCTTTTGATTCCTGTCTTTACGTGATGTGTGGATACTGATGACCGTCACAATGATGCTTATGACAGTGACAACAATTCCTACAGCATCAACAATAAATGCAATACTCATTATGTGCTTAAAGCACCCTTTCGTAAAATTCTCATTTTAATCACCCCCTAAGAGATGACCTCGGATAAAATCCGGCGAAAGGGAAAAACGTCCGGTGGACGTTTTTCGGGAGTGCTCTGATGCGCTAAGCGCATCAGCGACCGGAAAACCGCTTACCGTTACTTGAATGCGGAATTTAATTCCGCACATTGAAAAAAGCTGTAAATATGCGACACTAACGTCCGCATTAGAACTTCCAAATTTGTTTTTTAGCCCTTATAATGAACTCATCAGAAAGGTTTTTCTGTGTTTTCGGGCATGTCAAAAGGGCATCCGGACTTAGAGTGCGAGACTAAGTTCCGCATACCTGAAATTACTTTTGCATGTTCCGTACGCGAAATACCTGCCTGTGCACTACTATTTTATTTTAGTAATTCTGGAGTCAGCGTAACCTCATCTGGTGCGATGAGTTTACATCCCGTTGCGGATAGCAGCTGTTCATCCAGAAGCAGCTGAGACAGTTCGAACGGGCTATGTCCGTTCAGGCTGTCTCTTTTTGTACTGTTGATATGGTTGGCCAGTAGAACAGCTTTTTCCTGATCCAGATCATCGAATGTTGATCCTTTTTTACGGACGTATCTGATGTATTCGTGGTTCTTTTCGCAGCTCCCTTTCTGCCAGAAAGAATACGGATCGCAATAATAAACCGTTGTACGCTGAGCTTTTCCGCTCGCTGAGCTTTCCATTCCGACCCGGTCCGCGAATTCGCTGCCACCATCGGTAAGGATGATTTCAAAAAGCTTTTTAAAAAGCTCTGTACCAAGTTTTTCTTCAAGCCACGCAAAGACTGCCAGTACTTCTTCCTGTGTCTGATTTTCCAGCAGGAAGATGAGCATGAGATGGGTCCTGCGGAAAGTGAACGTTAGGAGGACTTTATGTCCTTCGGCATTGCCTTCAACACAATCCATTTCCACAATGCTCGTATCGGGGTTCTTTTCGATTCTTTTTTGAAAGTCTTCGTAATTATGGCCAATACGGTATGTGCGGTTCTTTGCACTGGTCCTGGTAGACTGTCTGCGCTTTTTGTATTTAACTTTCCGCCTCAGGTCAATGTTCCTGACATCGAATACGCCGGCATCAATGTAGGCATAAGCCGTTCTTTTTGAGCATCCGAGTTCCTCGGCATGTGTCGCGTAAATGTGTGAGATCGACTGCCCTTTCCGAATGAGAGGCGTCAGGATGTCATTCATCTTCTGGATGCTCTCCGGGGTCTGGTTGATCCCTTCCCTGCTGGAGATTAGGGTTTCACGATAGCAGTCATCTGCATACTTGGAAGAATAGATCTTCTTTTCCATCATACAGCCTGCCCGCTTGCCGCAGCCGTTGCATACGTAAGGCGCTCTTTTCAGGTTCCGGCACTGCTGAGGCTGGTATGCCTTGCAGACATCACTGCACGTGTATCTGCGGCATAGCCGGCAGACTTTGTCACAGTCCTGGTCCCCGCAGATATGTTTGATGCTGCATGGGGAGTGTTTATCCTTATTGGCCTCACATGGGATGTTGGCAAAGCCCTTGTACTCTTTTACTTTGGAGTGTTTTCTTACCTCTTTGGAAATCGTTGTGGGATCTTTATGGACAACTCTGGCGATTGCAGCAAAGGAATCACTGTTGTTCAATCCTTTTTCTATGTTAATGCGGTCTGACAGAGTCAGATGTTTCTGATTACCTTTTTGAGTATTCAATGGTCCTCACTTTCCGGCACAGGCAAGGTAATCATCAGCCTATGTAGTATAGCCGTGAAGATGTGCGGAGGTAAAGTCAGCCCATGCGGAATTTACCGTTGCAATATGGAATTTAGTTTAGCACTCAACTACCGCTTACCGTTCAGGCAGCACCCATGAGCAGATTATATCAAATACAGAACATCTGTTCAATATCTGGGCTTACGTTTTTTAGCCAAGCCAGATTCACCCTAGACAATGACAGAGTGGGTGGAGTGGGGTATAATAATTCCTGATGATACTCAATAACTCATGATAAGACTGTAAATTATTTTCTTGAAAATAAAGCATGAATCTTATATTAAAAACCACCGACGGGAGAGTGTTGTTGACCTCTTAAATTGACATATTTTAGCTCAGCTTGCCTGTCTCTGGCCTGCTCGTTATACTGTCATAAGAAT
>JAGBLM010000048.1 GCA_017635415.1 Succinivibrio sp.
CGTAGGTGCTGACGGTACTGCCCTGCCAACTGAGAAGGTTGCACTTGTCGCTGGCAAGGTCACCTGGAAGGTAACTGCCATCAAACCTGACAACAGCAAGGATGGTGCTGTTGAGGCCGCCTTCAACCAGGTTGAGAATGCTTAAGGTTACAAAATAGGACATCTTAAAGAGAGGAAGAAAGCCGTCCATTAAAAAAAACAGTCGGCGTGTCCTAAAATAGAGAAAATCCCGTCAGTTCGTTAAAGATTGACGGGATTTTTTTACGTGGACTGAGTAAAAACAGACGATCTGTCCTTTGTTCATGGGGGATTTTGCGGCATAGTTAGTTAAATCGCAAACTGAATTGTGACCTATTCAAAAGAACTGAATATTAAGTAAACCTTGGCAAAAACAGCGTGTTATTCTGAAGTTGAGAAAATAGCAGGTCATGTGTCATCGATTATTCGATTAAGGAGTCAAACATGGGGATTAAAGTACGCCTTGCAATCCTGAACTTTGTTCACATGGGCGCATGGGGCGCATACTTGGTAAGTATGGGCAACTATTTTGTCAAAATAGGACTTGTCGAAAGAATTGGTCTTTTTTATGCCTTAATTGGTATTGTCTGTCTTTTTTCTCCTGCCATTATCGGAGTAATTGCTGACCGTTACATGCAGCCGGTCAGACTGCTAGGTTTATGTCACCTGCTCTGTGGTGGTTTTATGCTGCTTTTGGCCTACGTAGGCAGTCAGCCTGATGCCAAGGAGCAGTTCTGGACACTTTATTTGCTATTCTTTGTGAGTATCTCGTTTTATATGGGAGCATACTCGCTGATCCTTTCCGTGTCGTACTCTCTGCTTGAGCAGGAGGGACTTGATACCGTAATTCACTTCCCTCCGGTACGTGTTTTCGGTTCTATAGGCTTTGTGGTGCTCATGTGGGCCAATGATCTTTTGGACCTGTCACGAAGCCCCAATCAGTTTGCCTTGTCAGGCATTGTCAGTCTGATATTCTTTGCCTATACCTTTACTTTGCCTTTATGCCGCAAACTCAAGGCTCCGGAAAAGAAATCACTGGTACAGGTGTTTGGTCTTGATGCCTTCAAACTGTTTAAAAACAGAACATTGTGCATCTTCTTTATTTTCTCCGCTCTACTGGGTATAAATCTGCAGATTGCCAATGCTTACTGCACCCCGTATCTGCAGGGCTTTGCTTCCGTAGCAGAATATGCTGACAGCTTTGCTGTTAAACACTCAAATATTCTTTATTCGCTGTCTCAGATGAGTGAGACCCTGTGTATTCTGCTGATCCCGTTTTTCCTCAAGCGTTACGGGATCAAGGCGGTTATGCTGCTGGCAATGGTAGCCTGGGTCTTAAGATTCTTCCTGATAGGAGAGGGTAATCCGGGCAGTGGCATGTGGCTGCTGGTTCTGTCGATGATCGTTTATGGCTTCGCCTTTGACTTCTATATTGTTTCAAGTTCGATCTATATTGATCAGGCGGCACCTAAACAAATTAGATCAAGTGCACAGGGGTTGTTCTGGATGATGGCCAACGGTATTGGTTCAACCTTAGGGTCTTTTGTGGCTCAGCTGGTAATCAACCACAATACCACAGACGGGGTTATTGACTGGTATCCGTGCTGGATGACGTTCTCGTTGTACGCACTGGTTATCGCTGTAGCCTTCTTCTTTATGTTCAAGCCTCAAAAAACAGCTCAGGCTGTGTGATAAAGGGGGAAAAATGGAAAAGTTAATTCTCGATACAGATATTGGTGTTGATGATGCTGTGGCGGTTCGTTATGCCATGCTGACTCATGATATGCTCGGCTATACCTGCTCTTACGGCAACGTTGCCGTAGAGACAGCGGTTAAAAACTGTAAACTGGCCATGGATGTCTATAAGAAAGATATCCCGGTGTATCGTGGCGCAAGCAGACCGCTGTCCCGTCCTCCGATGCCTCTGTCAACACATATCCACGGCAAGGATGGTCTTGGTGAATATTACGAGAACCATTTTGACAGTGATGCTTCTAACGCCGTTAGCTTTATTATCGAGCAGGCAAAAAAATATCCTGGTGAGGTTACTCTTGCCACTATTGGTCCTCTGACTAATCTGGCGCTGGCCTTAAATCTGTGTCCGCAGTTGCCTAAACTGCTCAAGAAGGTCGTTTCCATGGGCGGTGCCTTCGGCACCGATGGTCATAGCGGCAATATGACGCAGTTTGCCGAGTTTAATATTTTAAATGACCCGGAGGCTGCCGATCTGGTCTTTGCCTCCGATCTGCCTTTGGTTGTTGTTCCTCTGGATGTTACTCATAAGGTGCTCATTACCGACAGTGAAATTGCGGCGACCAAAGATGAATTCCTGGTCAATGTCACCAAGTTCTATCTTGATTTCACCAGAAAATATGAGCATTTTGCCGGCATGGCCGTACACGATGCTCTGACAGTAAGTTATCTGCTGCATCCTGAGAAATATCAGACCATAGAGACACCTCTTGCGGTATCATGCAGTGGCATTACCGACGGACAGACTTTAAGACCTACTACAGATTATGCGGTTCCTTTTGATAAGTTCAAAGACCGTCCGAAGCACACTCTGTGTCTTGGGGTGGACATCGACTTTGTCAAACAGTCAATGCTCGATTGTCTGACCAAAGGCTGAGCGTTCTCCTTATAATCTGATGTTGTGTTTTAAGACCTGAACGGATGTATCCGTTCGGGTTTCTTTGTATAATCTGAGAGGTTTTTTTTCACAACCTAGACAAAGCAACCTGTTTGAGGTTGATTAGCTTTAATGTAAAGGTGTGGTTAAGAAAATGATTAGCTGGGGACAATAAATGGATAAGGCCACCTACCTGAAACTGAAAAGTGTTGTAAACGGTGAAGCAAAGGCTGATCTGCTCCTTAAAAACTGCAGGGTTATAAATGTCTTTACCGGTGAAACCATCAGTACCAATGTGGGAATAAAGGACGGGTACTTTGTCTATCTGTCAGATGAAGGCTCGGCAAAAAAAGAGATAGATATTGAGGGTAAATACCTTGTTCCCGGTCTTATTGATGCTCATATGCATTTTGAGTCAACCGTTGTGACACCCAGAAACTTTCTGTCTGCTGCAGTAAAGTGTGGAACTACCACCTTTATTGCTGACCCGCATGAGGCGGCCAATGTCAGCGGTGCCAAGGGCATACAGTATATTCTTGATCAGACCGAGGATATTTTGGCTAATGTTTTTGTGATGCTGCCGTCCTGTGTTCCTTCCACGCTTCTTGATGATAACGGTGGTATTTTCTCAGCCGAGGACATGAAGCCGTTTTTAAGTAACCCAAGAGTGTTAGGTCTTGCTGAGGTCATGGATGTTGAGTCAGTAACCTCAGCCAAAGACTCGATGTTTGAAAAGTTTGAGCTTTTCAATCATAGCAGGATCATCGACGGTCACTGTCCAGTGCTCTCAGGACCGAGTCTTACCAACTATCGTATTGCCGGTGTTGACACTGATCATGAGTCCATTACTTTTGAATCTGCGCTTGAAAAGGTGCGGATGGGTATGCAGGTCCTGGTGAGAGAGGGCAGTGCGGCACACAATGTTGAGGCTATTGTTAAGGGTATTTTACGCTCCAATATTGATACGACCAATTTCTGTTTCTGTACGGATGACCGTCATATAGAAGATATCAGGTTAACCGGTCATATCGATAACAACGTGCGCATCGCCATTTCACTGGGACTTGATCCGGTTAAAGCCATTCAGATGGCTACCATCAATACGGCCCGTCGTTATGGTTTAAAGCGTCTGGGAGCCATAGCTCCTGGTTATCAGGCAGATTTTCTTATCGTGGATGACTTAAAGAAATTTGCCGTTTCAGGGATTTTTGTTAAGGGTGAGAATGTCGCCCAGTTTCGCCGCAGAATAAAAACTCTAAAGTGTCCTGACGATCTTTTAAGGACTGTCAATCTTGACCATATCAGTGCCGACAGATTCAAACTGCCTGTCGGGAAGGAGAGTGTACACGTCATCAGGATTGTGCCAAAGCAGATTACTACCGAGGACGTAGAGCAGCACTTCACTCCAGCTGCTAACTTCAAACCATATGGAAAGTACCAGAAGATTGCCTCTATTGAACGGCATAAAAGAACAGGTCTTATAGGTGTGGCCATAACCGAAGGTTATGGCCTCACAAACGGTGCCTTTGCTATGACCGTGTCGCATGATTCGCATAATGTCCTTGTCATCGGAGACTCCGACGACGATATGGCTCTGGCCGTCAATGAACTCATTCGTCTGCAGGGCGGCATTGTCCTTGTTGAACAGGGGAAGATCTATGAAGAGCTGGCATTGCCGATTATGGGACTAATGTCTGATGCGCCTCATGATGAGGTCAAGGTAAAGATGGACAGACTGAAAAAGAAGGCCCATGAAATGGGAGTATCTCAGGATATTGACCCTTTTATCACCCTGTCGTTTTTGTCGTTACCGGTCATTCCAAGATTAAGAATCATCCCTCGCGGACTGTGTCTGGTCGAGGAACAGACCCCTGTTCTGCTTTAATCTCTTTAAAAATAAAGAGATAAGTGTACTATTAAAAAAGTTCATTAAAATTTAGTGACGCAGTTCAAAAAATATACATTCATAATGAATGAAAATATATGTAAACGTTTTTGTTACTTTAGATTAACTATCTGAAAGATCGTAATTTAAATAAAAAATTCTTATATAACAAACGGTCGGCAGAAAAGATTTTTTTAACCTGAAAAAATAAATTTGAACTATTCGGATATTTTTCTGCTATAGTTACGTTGCGTGCAAGAACTGCACGTATTAATTATTTTAAATTGAATGGGGATTTAATTTTATGAAGAAGTCAGTATTAGCTATCGCTGTTGCAGCTGCTGCTATGGTTGCTTCAAGTGCAGTTTCAGCTGCTCAGGTTTATAACAAAGATGGTGTTACCTTAGATATCGGTGGCCGTGTTGAGGCTCTGTATATGGACGGTGCTAAGACCGACCATCACAACGGCACTATCCGTGATCGTGCTCGTCTGAATGTTAAAGGTACTGCAAAGGTAACCGATTGGGCTACTGCTTATGGTTTCTTTGAACATGAGTGGAACCATCAGAATAATTCAGATGAAGCCGCAGATACCAAGATGCGTTATGCCTATGTTGGTGTAGATTTCGGCAAGTATGGCCGTGTTCAGGCTGGTCGTTTTGAAGACGCTTTAGAGTGGGCTTCAGACGTTACTGATAAGCTCGAAGAAGATGGCTGCAATGCCTTAATCGGTGATAACCGTAACTCAGGCAAGATCATGTATGTTTGGGAAGGCTATGGAGTTCACGCTGCCATCAACGCACAGACTGCCATCAATGATTACAGCTATGACTGCTTAACTAGCACTCAGACTGTTAAGGGTGGTTTCTCTGCTGCTTTAGGCTACACTTCTCCAGTTGTTCTGTTCGGACCAATCAGCATTCGTACTGGTTACACCTACACTGATTTCTCTGACAAAACTGGTTTCAAAACCGCCGCTGATGACATCAAGGTCTGGACTGTTGGCGCATCATGGGGTACTCATAAGAAAGGCTTCTATGTTGCTACCGACTATACCAGCCTGAAGCTTAAGCGTAATGACAACATCGGTGATGAGAAGGTCAAGGGTTTTGAGTTCTTAGTTTCTTATGGCTTTGATTCAGGTGTAGTTCTGAATGCTGCCTACAGCTACAGAAAGTTTGACCGTCCAGCCGGTGTTGCTGCGAACGATGGTAAGATGAAGCTTGTTTCTGTTACTGCCGCTTACAACATGACCCCTAACTTCCGTGTTTGGGCTGAGGCTCACTTCGATGCCAGCTCAACCAAGGGTTACGGCAAGTACTACTACAACGGTGATGACCACAACTGCTACATGGTTGGTGCTCGTTACACCTTCTAATTTCTGCGTAAGTTGAAATTAACAAAACCCTGCCTTGTGGCAGGGTTTTTTATTTCCTGTTAATCCTTTTGCTTATTGTCCTATTTCACTTCTGATCGATTTTACGGCTCTTTCTTCTTGTCAACGATAAAACGTGATCTGGTTTAAAAAAATCTTGTCAGTTTAAATTTTTTTGCTATAATCTCAAGTTAGTTAAGGCTAACGATATTTGAGAGCTGTAACTTATTTTGCAAACAAGATATATAAGGGATTAATTATGAAAAAGTCGATTGTGGCGCTTGCTGTTTCAGCACTGTGCGCTTCATCAGTAAACGCTGCTAATATCTACGATAAAGATGGTACTACCTTGGATGTTCAGGGTCGTGTACAGGCTGTTTACTACAGCGGTAATCAGAAAGCTGCAACAGATCATAAATCTTCTATTGCCGATCAGTTCCGTTTTGGACTTGTTGGTCGTACACAGCTGACTGACAAGATTGCCGCTTTTGGTGCCTATGAGATCCAGTCTGATCATGAGGGTGACAGCACTGAAACACAGGATCAGAAGACTCGTGATGCTTATGTGGGTGTTGACTTTGGTAAATTCGGCGCTGTTCAGGCCGGTCGTATGCCTTCAAATATTTACTACGTAACCGAACTTACCGATATTTTTGATGACTGGGGTTGTGCTGGTGTTGCCGGTAATGATGATACCCGTAATTCAGGTAAGGTTCAGTATAAGTGGTCTGGCTACGGTGTTGATTTTGGTTTAGGTGCTCAGACTGCTATTAACAATTATACCATTGGTGATTTTGAGACCAATGTGAAGGGTGGTTTCTCTGTTACCGCAGGTTATACCTCCCCAGTGGTTCTTTTTGGACCAGTGCAGATCCGTGCAGGCTACGAATACCTCAAGGGTCAGGATAATGGCGACAATACCAGTGAATTTAGTAATATCAAGACTGCCAGTGCCGGTCTTGCCTGGGGCGGGGATACCGGTTTCTATACTGCCATTGATTATACCTATCGCAAGTTCAATCTGCGTAGCGGCAGAACTGCAGCCTATAACGATGCTAAAATCGGTGATGTCAAGTTCTATGGTCTTGAATTTGTCTTAGCTTATAACTTTGAGAGCGGTATCACTGTTGCCGCAGGTTATGAAGCAACTAAAGTAAAGTTTGACGGCTACAGTTTCAAGTCTAAAAAGGTTCCTGTATACGTAAACTATCAGGTAAATGAGCAGTTCAATGTCTGGATTGAGGCTCAGTTTGATGCTGGCTCTGACGAGTTCAAGATCCCAGGTGTTGTAAGTGACAATATCTTTGACCGTCATCAGAACCAGTACAGTGTTGGTATGCGTTATACCTTCTAATCTGATGGATCAAGAAGATGTAAAAACCCTGCCTTGGCAGGGTTTTTTTGGAATTGAAAGGGAGATAATTCTGAATTAAAACTTCAGTTAAGTTTTATGCTTCACTTTTCACAGCCATATTACCCAAGGATTTGACTACACAGTCCTTGCCGCCAAAGCCGATGCCAATACCATACACTCTGCTGTACTGTTCCCTGATATAAGGTTCGGCGTACTGTTCATCAATGATTTGTCCTGTAGCGTCCTTAGCACTTGCGATGCGTGATAATCTGTCTTTTTTCCCAGTTTTAAACTCAAGAACAACAACAGTATCTGTAGAATCATTCTTAAGTACCACATCAGGGTAACCTGAGCCTTTTTCAATCTCCTCATAAAAGTCGATGCCCTTTGCCGCACAGGCAAGTCCGAGC
>JAGBLM010000049.1 GCA_017635415.1 Succinivibrio sp.
CGATGGTGGACTTCTTGAGCAACGCCTTGGAGGGCACCTCGATATATAAAGGTGTCTTGTAGTAGCGGCGGTTGATCTTGAGGACTCGCTTGTTGTCGTCAGGATTGTCGGAATAGATGTGCACAAAAAAAGCAACAAGGTCGGAGAAGAGCTCCCTTTATAAGCATAGTTCAACTATGCCCTCGCTTTCATGAGCTGTTGTGAACATAGCTGCGCTCATGATATTTTTTACCTCATAGTTAATTTGAAAATCCTGATATTGCTTTTTCAAGTAGTTGATCCAGAAGAACTGCCTTCTCGGCAGTATGATTTTTGGTGACTTTTCAGTCGAGCGGTTCTATTTAATGCGGGAGAGAAACCCTACGGTTTTTACCGTCAGGATGATATCTCGCATTATTTCTAATAATTTTTGTTTATAAACAAGTTGTTGTATCAAATGAAAGCTAATATAGTCAAAACAATCAATCAGATTTTAATGTCATGGACAAATAGTCTAGTACAAATAACAGAATAATAATGTGCCAAATAACGTAATAAAAATATGCCAAACCACAGAATAAAGATATGCCAAATCTCGGAATAAAAGTACGATAAAATACCTGATATAAAAAAGCCAAATTGCGGAACTTAGTGCTAAAATAAGGCAATAAGGTGATATTTATGGGTTTTTATAGAAAAAGAATTATTGATAGTCTACTCGAGCGGAAACTTCACAGTATAGGTGCTGTTCTAATAGAGGGACCTAAACTATGCGGAAAGACGACATCGGCTGAACACGCTGCCAGGAGTGTTCTCTATATGGCTAATCCTGATGTTATGAAATCTAATATCCAGCTGGCATCAATACAACCTAGTATTCTGTTAAAAGGTGAAACACCAAGACTTATTGATGAGTGGCAGATTGCTCCGAATATCTGGGATGCGGTCCGTTTTGAGGTCGACCATAGAAATGAGTGTGGTCAGTTCATTCTTACCGGTTCTGCGGCTCCTACGGATCGTTCCAAAATATTTCACTCAGGGACAGGCCGTATTTCTTGGTTAAAAATGAGAACCATGAGTTTGTTCGAATCAGGTGAATCCAGTGGAGCTGTAAGTCTTTCAGAACTATTTGATGGTGCAGAAATTTCTGGAACTAATCCTACAGATGATGTTGAGCAGTTGTCATATCTCTGCTGCAGGGGAGGTTGGCCAACAACTCTAGATCTCCAAAAAGATTATGCCCTTAATGTTGCAGAAGACTATGTTAGGGCTATTGAAGAGGTTGATATTTCTCGTGTTGACAATGTCAGAAGGAATGTGGAGCGGACGAGAAGACTTATGAAGTCATACGCACGTTCCATTGGAACGCAGGTTTCAAATGAAACAATACGAAAAGATATGCTGACAAATGATACTGACAGCCTTAGTGTTGATACCGTGGTGTCGTACATAAATGCACTGAAAAAAATATTTGTTATTGAAGATATGCCGGCATGGAATCCAAATATCAGGTCAAAAACCGCCATTAGGACATCTGATACAAGATATTTTTCAGATCCTTCTATAGCGTGTGCTGTCCTTGGACTTGGTCCTGACGAGCTGCTTTCTGACCTGAAAACTTTTGGCTTTATTTTTGAGTCAATGTGTGTCAGAGATCTGAGAGTATACGCTGATGCGAATGAAGCTCAGGTGTATCATTATCGTGATAAATCAGGACTTGAGTGTGATGCTGTTATCCATTTGAGAGATGGTCGCTACGGACTGGTTGAAATCAAACTTGGAGGGGAAGATAACATTGCACAGGGAATCAAGACCCTTAAGAAACTTGCGGACACTATTGACACTTCAAAAATGAAAGCTCCCTCATTTTTGATGGTTTTGATAGGAAAAGGTACTTATGCGTTCAGAAGAAATGACGGCGTATATGTTGTTCCGTTGTCATGTCTTAAAGAATAGACAGATGCTTGATTGTCTAATGATTGAATGATGTGGTGACGGGAAATATAACGGTTTACGGCGAATACCCCTACAGATGGTTACAGAATGGGGACTCAGTTTGGTTTTGGTTACGAATGCATAAAGATTTATGAAAAGGCGCCTTATATTCCCACTCTGAAGGACGGTGTCTTTTCGGTGCCTTCAGATAAAAGTGCGGTGAGATCAATATTGCATTAAAAAAATCTGTAAAACAGAAAGATATTATTTTTAAACTTATCTTTGTAAACTGCAGTACCTAGAAAAGGTACTGCAGGAGAGCAGGGATAAATCTGTCAGAGTATTTCTGCATCAGTCATGGTATAACCCTCAAGAGAATCCTTTCTGGTCTGAATACAGATGTAGGTCAGACCCCTGTCACCTGAGGAAAGTCTTCTTACGGCAGCAGGAGCCACTCTCATGACTGAACCCTCCTTTAAGTCATACTCCTTACCGTCTGCTTCCATCACTCCATTGCCGCTGAGTACCAGGTACAGTTCCTCATTGTTCTTGTGACGGTGAGCAAAAGGCCACTTGTTGTTTGGTTCCATTACCCCAAAGGATATTTCAAGTCCGGTAAGTTTGAGCAGATCCTTTAAGAACAGTTTTGACTTCATGGTCAGTTTTGCATCAGGGCATTCCATGATGTACTGTCCTAATGAGGAGAATTCACCCAAGTCTGCAAATGAGACATTCTCAGACTGAGTAAGGTTCTCAGGTTTTTTTGAATCAGTGGTTAAAGATACTTCAAATGCCATTTTTTTACCTCATAGTTAATTTGAAAATCCTGATATTGCTTTTTCAAGCAGTTGTTCTAGCAGTTCGGCCTCATCGGCGCTGAGATTACACATCACTCTTTTGTCAAGTTCATCTGCAATCGTGTTAAAGATTCCTTCAAGGCTTTTGCCTTTTTTTGTCAGGGAAAGAAGGGTAATACGACTGTCCCTGTCTGATTTACTTCTTTTTACCAGTCCCTCATCTTCAAGTCTGTCAACGAGAACGGTTGTAGTTGCCTTGGTTCTTTTGATCTGTTTTGCAAGATCCTGCATTGACAGACTTCCTTTGTGAAAAAGACATTGAAGAATGTCTCCGTGAGAGGGCACCATTTTCGTAAAACCCCGGTCCCTTAACTGCTTTTCAATGCAGTCATTGGCACTGCGGCGCAGCATTGATGCTAAAGACACAATACGATGACTCATATTTTTTTCTCAACTGACTGAAGACAAAAATCAACTAACTTGATTTTACGATAGTTAGATGTCTAACTAACTTGTAGATAATAATAGTTAGATATCTAACTAAAGTCAAGAGCTAGACAAAAATTTTTTTCTGACAGATAATTTAAAAAATTGTCTTTACTAATCAAAAGATAAGGGGCGTTTTTTAGGGCGCGGTTGTTGTTGGTTATCAGGTTTTACGTTTTCTTATTTCCCCGCGGTCAGTAAGAAAGTTTCTTCTTCATCATAGAGGTTTAACTATATCAAAATCCCAAAAATGATATAGTTGAAACCAAAATGATATAATTAAGACCATTAAATGAGAACCTTTAATTATATTTCCTGTGGGAGAATCTCCATATTCCCGATATTGTGCATGTTTCTGATCCTTCTGGGCCCAAAAAGCAGATAATTTTGACCTCTGAAGCCGTTCGTATATCTGGCACTTTGGTGCAACCTGATTTGTACAGCACTGACTTTTCCTGACCACAAAGACTGCTAAAATAATTAAAGTTTTTTACATAATCAGACAGATAAATGTTAAGACCTAAAACTTGTGTCTCTTCTTTATGCATATCTGTATATAAATCAAAATGATAAGACGATGATTTTATATATAAGACGCTGTTTTTCTACCAAAACCATCTTTTCTACGTATTCAAAGAACATGCCTATATCTGATACTTCTTTCTTTTTTGGGCAGATCGCTGTTCAAGGTGCTAATGTGCACTTTTTTTTGAACGACTCTTTATTTTAAAAATCAACTTGTTTACCTTCGGACTTTTTTACCTAGAATAAAAACAAGTGGTGTATTTGGCTGAATATTTCAGTTAGATCAAAGGTGATTAAATTCTCCGCACAGGAATTTATTTAGTGGGTAGGGGGCGTTGTTATGACAACTCGCGTGAATCTCAAGGAGCTTAAGCTTTTTATCGGAACCGGGACTACATCCGACAGTCGCGGTGCAACTGCCTTCGGAGGCGGCTATCGTACGGCAAGGATGGACCTTAAAGAAGGTATTTCCTCTCTTTATTCTGCTGACGTAGTTATTGTTACACAGCAGTTTGCGATGCCTGAAGCGCTCCGTAATCTGTACGGGGTTCCAGCCCATGTTGAATACTCCATCTGTAATGCGGAGAACACCTCGCAGGAACAGAAGGGTTTTTTGCACGGTCTGATAAGTTCCATTTCCTACAAGGGCAAGACCTATGCGATGATGCAGGATTCTTCTGCACCTGTCTATCTGCACAAATATGTGCTGACGATAAAATCGCCTCTTGAGTCACTGCGTTCTCAGATAACACCTTCTAACTACGGCAACAAGAAGGTCTGTGATGTCATTGTCGATATCTTCAAGTCAGCATCAGAAAAATCTCAGCTGTCCTATGAGGTGATCCTCACCGATGAGGTTAAGAGCAAGTGGGAGAACTATGAAAAGGAGAAAGAATCCTTCTCACTTGAAATCCAGAAGAATGATGAGTCTGACTACGCATTCGCCAAGAGACTTCTGCAGCTGTTCGGCCTGAACTTCGTCTTCATTCATCAGCAGAGTACCTATGGCGGACTTACCGTCTGCGTCAGCTCCTCGTCCAATCTGTACTACAAGGGACTTACCGATTCAAAGGTTTCAGGGACCGTGTTAACCTGCATTGAATCGCCTTTCAATAATGATGCTGATAACCCAGGTCAGGTCAGACTTACCGCTCAGAACCTTGAGGGTAACTATTTCACTTCTGTCTATGGTATTACCAGTGAGTTCGGCAATGCCGAGGATGAGCAGTACTACTCCAAGTGGGCAGAACGTATTCTGAGGATCTCAAACTTCAGCAGAAATGACGGATCTGAGAAAAAGCATATCAGTGAGGATATCGAGAAGGCGGTCAAGAACAGAGTCACTCTCGAAAAAGAAACCTACTATCTCAAGTCCTGCGATTTTGCCGTAAGTTCAGGCTATCAGATCAAGATTAAGGATCTGTCAGAACTGCACCTGATCCTCTACAGAAGCGAAACCTCAATTGACGCCGGAATTCTCTCCGATGAAGGCGGCAAGAAAGAAAAACCGGTCTGTGAGACCAGGGCTGTGGCAGTTGAAGCTCAGGGCTTCAGCAAGGCTCCTGCCTCCTTCTCACCGATTCTGGCCTCTGAGTTCTCTGAACTGTATTCAGTCCCGTCAACTCCTGCTCCAGCTCCTGCGCCAGTTCCTGGTCCTGCCAAGGAAGAGCAGCCTGACTACAGTGCAGTCATCAGACAGTATCAGACAGAGATTGATGCCCTGCGTAAGGCTGTCAATGAACTGACCAATTCTCTTGCAGATGCAAAGAATGTCGGCAGAATCAATTTCTCTGAAGCTGTAGTCTGCGATTCAGCAGGAGACATCAAGAAATATGCCGGCGGCATATTCCTGCATGAGTCTGAAATTGACAGTCCAAGACCATCCTGCTTCTATGCCATAAAGGTTGATTCCAACGGCAAGCCTCAGGGTAATGCCCTTAAGGTGGAACTGGTGTCACCAACTCAGGATACCGATGGGAGTTTCTTTAATTCGTTCCCGTCAGTGGGGCAGAGCATTCTGGTCGCCTCACAGGACAACAGACTGTTCTTCATAGGTTACAAAGCGGCACAGCGTGCAGCCGATCCTAATGTCAAGTCGATGAGTCTGGCAAGAACCAGACGTGATGTGCAGACCACGTCTAAGTATCTGGTCTTTGATCCAGCTGGCAAGCGTCCGGTCTATACCTCAACCAATGATAATGTGGAAAAAATTGGCAGCGTGGTACTTGATGCGGAAATTTCCGTAACAGACTACACCAAACTTGAAAGTCTGCTCTTCAACAGATACTACGAGGGTGTTGCCATCAATGCCAAGAGAGACGCCAAGAGCAAGTCTCCAAATCCGGGTATGGATGCCATCTATAGCTTCATTGAAGATCTGACTATTCTGAACAACAACACTGAGCCGATGCAGATTTTTGAAAAGTATCGTGCTGACCTTGTTAAATATCAGACATCAGATGCTGTGGCTGCACAGGCTCTTGCCGATTTCACCAGTCAGAAAGGCAATGTCAAAAAGGCTGATGTTGATTCTGCTGTTTCCCAAAAACAGAAGGACAGCAAAGTGTTCACCAATATTGCCAAGGAGCTGATCAGTGGACAGTATTACAACGGCAGTGATGACAAGTACAATGACAATGCCAAGGTACTGAAGATAGCCAATGGCGGCACCATCGAGGTCAAAGCAGACGGTGCGGTGGTAATCTCGGCCAAGAACGTCGAACTTAACGCTTCAGATGTGCTGTCGCTGTGGTCAAACGGTGACCTCTCCATCGGTGCGGCAAAAGGTGTGGAACTTGTAGCCGGCAACAGCTCGGTAACAGTCAAGAACTCTGGCGTAACCTTAAGGTCCAACCTCTTGGCCTCACAGGCACTTGCCGGTACCTTAGGCTCAACCATTTCCGTTGACAGCTTCCGCGGTATTGATATGAAGGGCTTTGCGGTCAGTGCTTCAGGTACAGATGGCGTAAGTCTGGGTGATGCCTTCGGTGGCAAGATAGGTATCAAGGGCGGTACCTCGTCGGTGTCAGGTGCACAGGTAAGTATCGGTTCTGTGGCTTACAGCGACCTGTTCAAGAACTGCAGCAACTATCTGGTCAAGTTCCCGATTGAACTTGGTACTGCCATTGCTGATATGGCAGGCGGTGACAAGGCAACAATCAATACCACAAAGACTATTCTGACCAAAGGTGTAAGTCTGCTCTCCACCGGCTACAGTTTCATGAATAACAGCATGGGTGGTGAAGAGAAGACTGAAGGCGCTACAAGAGGTAAGACCGGTACAAGGGGTGGTCTCAAGGGTATTGAGGGTGCCTTAAAACAGATCAGAACCGGTCAGATCAATGCCTCCTACTCCAAGTCCTCTGGCTGGGTTAAGGTGATGGGCGTGCTCAATCTTGTCTACGAGACCATAGATAAGCTTTACACCATCTTCTGTGACATCAACGATATTGTTAATGCCATTGCCAAGGCAGGAAAGAAGAAGAGTGAGCAGAAACCGGTGTTCCTTGATAATAAACTTGGTGACAAGTCATACGTTGACTGGGTCAAAATTGTTCTGATTACCATAAAACTGACATCCTACGAGATTCTTGCCGGCGCTCTGGTATCGGCAAACGCTCCAAATGCTTACTACAAGGCATCTATTGATCTCGGTCTTGGCAGTCTGTCTCTTGAGACGCAGCGTTATGTAAGAGCAGCTCAGACCGGTGTTGATGCCAAGAGCCCTGCAGCAGGACTGCTGATTGCAGACCCAGGTGCTGCAGCAGGTGAGAAGGTAAGTTACTAGTAAAGTTTAATGAACGGACATTATAAAGAATTTAAGGCGAGGCTAATATGAAACTTACAGAAGCACAAAAAGAGGCTATCAGAGGGGAAGTGACCTCTATGGCCGTATCAGGTGGCGCTGCACTCATTGCTGAAGCTGCGGCAGGTCTTCTCAAGAAAGTTGTCGGTACCAATATGCAGGAGTCCGACCTGTCAGGCAACAAGAATGTTGCTCCGACTGAGGATTCGGCGGTTCTTGATGAGAAAAAGGCGGAGGGCAATTCCAATGAAGGCGCTCTTGCCAAAGACAATGTTAAAGCTCAGGGTGGTGATCTGGCTGCCTCTCAGACTGATGCTGAGGCCAACCAGAATGAGGCCAAAGCTATGGAGGCCGGAGCCAAGGCGATGCAGACTGGTGCCGGTGCTATGGAAGTTGCCACCAAGGCAATGAAGATCAACTAGTCTGCAAAGAATATAGGGAGTAGAAAATGAGTGACAAGCTTGACTGGATGAACAATCACCTGGTGCTCCTCCTCCACAAGGAGGTGGCCGGTGTGTTGGCAGATGAACATTTGGAACTTGAAACAGAACTTGAGGAACTGGCTGCGCAGTACCCTGATTCTGAGGACTATCTTGCGGCTCTTGTTAAGCAGAAACGTTACAAGGATGCCTGTCACTTTCTGGCATATAACTCTCACCACCGGGCCGCAGCCTGGTGGGGCTATATGTGTGTAGTTGATCTGTTAAAGGAACTGAAGATAAAACCTGCCAACGACAGAGATATTGCAGACATCGGCAAACCTCGTCCGCTGCGTGTCCCTGACTGGGCAAAACCGCCAAAACTTCCTCAGCCTGATGATCCGTCTCCGCTTTTAAAGCAGATCCATGATGCCCGCGTCAATCTTGAGAAGATGATTAAGGACAATTGTCCGAAGGATATTCTGGATATGATCAATGAAGGTATGGCTGTTGCCGATCAGACCTGGCGTGAGCAGGCAGGTATGACACCAATGGAATGCATACAGAAAGCAGTAGATTCTTTTAAGGGTGATGTCATTGAAATTGACAGGGATAACAGCCCGATCCTTAAGGCTAAGGCTGAACTTGAGGCGAAAATCGAGAAGGTCAGACAGGAAACTGTTGATATCATCAAGAAATCTCTGCCTCCTGTGGATTCGGCCAAGGTCTCAAAGCGTAAGCAGGGAGCCCTTGATGCACTGTTCAAGTATATCGTCGCCCCTGATCAGGTCAATGCTCAGGAATGTCTGAAGATTGGCAATCAGATCCCGGATAAACCTGAGGGTATGGCCTCTCTGGTCGGATTCTGGAGTTATGGTGATCTGTCTCCTGACACCAAGAATTTCGTCAAGACTCCGGTAGGACTTATGTCCAACGGTCTTAACGGCCTGCTGCTGATGTGTGCGCTGGCCAAAGGCGGCGTCAAGGATTTTGACAAGAGATTCAAATCCTATTACGAACTGGGTGTCGATATCCTAAGCGGCAGAAACAGCTGGTCTGCCTGGGTGGAAAACAAAAAGGTTCCGCACATTGAACTGACTGATGAGGTTCCGGTTGCTGAAAGCAAGAGTGATGATCTTGAGGCCTCTCTTATTGATGCTGCTTCGCATCGTGAGGAGCAGAACAGAAAGAACATGGGTACAGCTCATCCGTCCATCGACCGTTTCAGAGGATAGACTGGACCGTGACGGCATACTGTTCATAGAGTCTGTTCTAATAAGAATAGTCAGAAAAGGCGCAGTTAAACTGCGCCTTTATTTTAATTCGCACCGTTCCAAAGAGGCAGATCATAAACTGCTAACTATGATCTGCACTGGTCAGGGTGTGAGGTACAAAGTTTCAGACGTTGAAGCCAAAGTACTTGTTAGTATTGTTGAAGGAGATATCCTCAACCATCTGTCCTAAGAACTTCATATCATCAGGATACATTCCCTTTTCGACATAATTGCCGATGAAGTTGCACATGATTCTTCTGAAGTACTCGTGTCTGGTGTAGGACAGGAAACTTCTTGAATCAGTGAGCATACCAAGGAAATTCCCCAGTACGGAGAGATTGGCAAAACTGGTCATCTGGTCAATCATGCCCTGATAACTGTCGTTAAACCACCAAGCTGAACCCTGCTGGATCTTGCCGCGAGCCTCAGGACCCTGGAAAGCACCGATGGCAGTGCAGATTGGACCGTTGTCGGCAGGATTTAGGGAATACCAGATGGTTTTTGGCAGGCAGCCTTCCTTTTCAAGTTCATTCATGAACTGACCGATTGCCTCAGCACAAGGACGGTTACCCATATAGTCATAACCGGTATCGGCACCTAACTGCTCAAATCTTCTGCTGTTAGGATCACGAATGGCGCCGTAATGCATCTGCATTACCCAGCCGTATTTGCAGTAGCCACGGGCAAGATGAAGGAGAATCATGGACTTGTAGATTTCAATTTCCTTGTCGGTTAAAGACTCAGCCTTAAGACCTTTCTGGAAAATTGCCTCAAGCTCGGCATCGGAGACAGTGGTGCAGTAGACATAATCGATACCGTGGTCAGCGGCGCGACAGCCCATGTCGTTGAAGAATTTCATACGCTCATCGATTGCGGCAAAGAAATCCTTGACAGAGGTGATCTTTGAACCGGTAAGTTTCTCGATGTGTCTGACGTAGTCAGCAAATCCAGGTTTTTCAATCTTCATGGCCTTGTCAGGACGCCAGGCAGGCAACACCCTGCACGGACAGTTCTTATCCTGGGCAAGTTTCTTGTGCCATTCAAGCGAGTCACCCGGGTCGTCAGTGGTGCAGACACATTTAACGTTAGACATTCTGATAATATCCTGAACGCGGAAATTATCCTGGGCAAGTTTTGCATTGCACTCATCCCAGATTTCCTTGCAGGTATCCTCATTTAAGGTCTTGGTAATGCCAAAGTAGCGCTGCAGTTCAAGGTGAGTCCAGTGGTACAGCGGATTGCCAAGAGCTCGTGGCAGAGATTTGGCAAACTGCTCAAACTTCTCATAATCACTGCTCTTTGTGCCGGTGATAAGTTCCTCCGGAACACCGTTGGAGCGGATCATACGCCATTTGTAGTGATCTCCTGACAGCCAGGCGTCGGTAATATTGCGGAACTTGTAGTTCTCGGCAATCTGCTGAGGATTGATGTGGCAGTGATAATCAATAATCGGCATCTTCTCGGCGTGATCGTGAAACAGGGTTTTAGCTGTTTCAGTCTCAAGCAGGAAGTCTTTGTCCATAAACTTTTTCATAAGTGTCCCTACTCAAATACAGTAATAAATAAAACAGGTTAAAAAAAAGTAGCTCCGGAAACGGAGCTACATTGTACCGTCAAAGACCCAGCAGGGCTTTTGAGGTCATACCCAGAGCCTCCGGGAAGCCTGCTTTTGCGGCAAGCCAGCTTGAGAGGAATGGCAGATAGGTAATTGCCAGCAATACTATAAACAGCAGTAAATAGTAAGGCAGCAGAGGTTTGATAACCTTTTCGATACTGGTCTTGCCCACCTTTACACCGACGAAGAGAATATTGCCCACCGGTGGGGTAATCAGACCGATGCACAGGTTGAAGGTGATGATAATACCGAATTCAACGGCACTAAGACCACAGGACTGAGCAATCGGCAGGAAGATCGGGGTAAAGATCAGCACTGCAGGAGTGGTATCAAGGAAGGTTCCGACAAACAGCAGGAAGACATTGACAATCAGCATGATCACAATCTTGCTGCTGCTGATGCCGTTGAGCAGTTCTCCTACTGCTGACGGGATATTCACAAAGGAAATAACCCAGGACATGATGGAGGAAACACCAATCAGCAGAATGATGATTCCGGTCATCTGTGCAGAATTCTTATAGATTTCAAGAAGCTTTTTCAGTGTCAGAGTGCGATAACATAACGACAGGAAAAGGGAGTAAACCACTGCTACAATGGCGCCCTCAGTTGCTGTAAAGGCCCCGACCACGATACCGCCTATGACAATAACAATCAGCAGCAGCGATGGTACCGCCTTGAAAATGATATCAAAGGCAATGGCCAGTGTTATCTTCTGTGAATCTGACTTGTAGCCCTTGCGCTGAGCAATGAAGCCGGCCAGCAGCATGCAGACCACACCCCAGAGAATACCTGGAATATATCCTGCAATGAACAGGGCCGCAACGGAAGTACCGCCTGATACCAGAGCGTAGGTGATAAGTACGTTTGACGGCGGGATCAGAAGTCCTGTCGGAGCGGTCGCAATGTTCAGCGTGGCCATAAACTCACGACTGTAGCCTTCCTTTACGGCTATAGGTCCGATAATGGTTCCCATAGCAGAGGCAGCAGCAACGCCTGAACCTGAAATGGCACCGAACATCATATTTGCTATGGCATTGGTGTGTGCATAGCAGCCTGGCATTTTACCGACCAGCAGTCTGGCAAAATTCATCAGGCGTAGCGCGATACCGCCCTGATTCATGATATCGCCAGCGAGAATAAAGAAAGGAATGGCGATAAGTGTGAAAACACTAATACCTGTAAAAGTACGCTGTGCACCAACCTGCAGCATCATATCAAAATCAAGGGCAACGCCGCCTGCTATAACTGATGATATTGCAATGGCAACACAGATAGGTGTTCCGAGCACCAGTAATCCGATAAGGACAAGTGCCAGAATAATACTTACAGTTACTGTCATAATTATTTCTCCTAAAAAGGGCAGCCTAAGGCTGCCCTTAACACGGTGTTTCCCTGTCAGTCAGAAGTCATGACGCCATATCTGTCGACGTCAGAGGAGCGCAGAACCCTGAAGAGATCAAGGATGTTCATGATGCTGTAGACACAGATAACTGCACCTGAAATCGGCAGCACTGCATACATCAGACCGACACTGACTCCCAAAGACGCAGTCTCCTGGGTCATGTTTTCCTGGGCCATGAGGTAGCCACCGTAAATTAGGAGCGGTATTGCAACAACCATAACCATAATTTCTGAGAAGATGTCCATCAGGACACGTTTGTGACCGGTGAACTTTGACGAAAAGAAGGTCATGCACAGATGTGCGCGCCTGCCAAAGACATAGGCCGCTCCCAGAATAGACAGCCAGGTAAAGCTGTAAGTTACTATTTCCTCAGAGACGGTACTCGGTGAGTTGAAAAAGTAACGCGTTACAATCTGATAGGTACCGACAATAGTCATCTCGATGAACAGAGTCACGCAGATGAACATAATGGTCTTATCAAGTAACTTTCTTAAGCCTTGCATTATTTGCTCCGTTTAATGAGATTACTGATGAGAGGCGTTGAAAGCAGAAGCTTCTTCGTAAATTGCCTTCATCTCAGGAGTTGAGTTTAACAGTTCCTGATGGAGTGGAAGAACCTTCTCACGGAACTCATTGGCATTTACGTCGATGAATTTAACACCCATAGCCTTGGCCTTTTCCTTGGCATTGTCAATGGATTTGTGCCAGGCTTCAAACTCAACCTTCTGTGCTTCCTTGGCTGCTTCCTCGAAGACCTTGAGTTCAGCAGGATCAAGTTTGCTTAAGAATTTCTCGGAACCTACGATGAGGTCTGGGCACATCTGATGTCCGTCATAGGAGAAGTATTTGCAGACTTCGCCGTGCTTCTGGTCGGTAAGTGCAAGCTCGTTGTTCTCGGCACCGTCGATAACACCCTGCTGCAGGGCGGAGTAAACTTCACCGAAGGACATAGGAGTTGCAGAAGCGCCAAAGGCCTCCATCATCTTTACGTTGGTAGGACCGGCCTGAACACGGAATTTCTTGCCCTTAAGGTCAGCAACTGAGTTGATTGGCTCTTTTGAATAGAAATTACGGGTACCGGCAGTAAATGCGCCCAGTGGACGGAAACCGTTCTTGGCAGAATTTACACCGAGTTCCTCGATAACCTTAGGATCGGTTACAAACTGCTCATAAGCCTTCTCTGAGGTGAAAAGGAATGGAACAGAAAATACAGCGTAAATCTTGTCAAAAGATTCGATATTGGCGGTTGAAACTGACAGGAACTGAACAGAACCAAGCTTAATCTGCTCTAAAACCTTCTCATTTGCACCAAGTGAGCCGTTAGGGAAAATCTGAACTTCGTACTTGTCACCGAGTTTGCTTTCAACATAGTTCTTGAAGGCAACAAATCCGATATGGTCAGGATGGGTTTCAATCTGGGTGTGGGAGATACGGACAGTTGTTTTTGCTTCAGCAGTTGAAACTGATAATCCGGTAACGGCAGCTACAGCCAGAGCGATGCCCAGCATTTTATTAATACGCATATATTTTCCTTATATTAAATGTCCAAAAAGCAGTGTGTTACTGCATCTGTTCTAATTTAGCAGTACAAAAAAGGTACTGCAGGTGAGCATCATATAAGAGAAACGAAGTAAAACGTTTGCTATATGTCAAATTCTGTAAAATTTGTAACCGCATACATTTGTTACATTTCTTTTATAGATGGGGTGATTATAGATAGAGCGGAGGCGCAAAAATGTGTTCTTAATTACAAAAAACAAATGTCGCTAAACTGTCTGCTATGTTAGTTTTTGCCGTTTCTGTCTGCATTATGGAAGTTGTTTTTTTGAGAGAAATTTTTATAACAAACTGATATACAAGAAATAATGCAAACGTGTGCATAATAACAGAACCGCTATTTTATGCGTAACATTTTTCATTGTTTAGACGAAAATTATTTAAATCTTTTGTATAAAAATGTGACGAAGTGTAAATTTTTGGGAACGGTCCATCAGTGATCTTTTGCGTGATACACAACGAACTGATGGAGGTAAGTTTTAATGCCTGACATTCACGGTTTGTTGTATCGGTGACATTTTTTTCAGAACGGAGCAGAGTAGGTTAAAAAAGAACGCCGAACGCAATTTTTGCGTTCAGCGTTCTTTCTGTGATTTTTGAGACTGTGCTGTACTGTCTTTAGAATTCGGCGTTATTCGGAGTACGTGGGAATGGAATTACATCGCGTACGTTGCCTACACCGGTGATGTAAACGATTAGACGCTCAAAGCCAAGACCGAATCCTGAATGAGGAACAGAACCGTAGCGGCGCAGATCGCGGTACCACCAGTAACTTTCCTTCTTCATGCCCAGTTCTTCCATTCTTCTGTCCAGAACATCAAGACGCTCCTCACGCTGTGAACCACCGATGATCTCCCCGATGCCCGGGGCCAGAACATCCATAGCGGCAACAGTCTTGCCGTCGTCGTTCTGACGCATGTAGAAGGCCTTGATATCCTTTGGATAGTTCTTTACCACCACCGGAGCCTTGAAGTGTTCTTCGGCAAGATATCTCTCGTGTTCAGACTGCAGATCGATACCCCATTCAACAGGATATTCAAATTTCTTGTCCGCCTTCTTCAGAATTTCTATGGCCTCGGTATAGTCAACGTTGGCAAAATCAGAGTTGACAAAGTGTTCAAGACGTTCAATAGCGGTCTTGTCAACACGTTCAACGATGAACTTCATGTCATCGGCACGTTCGGTGAGAACAGTTCTGAACACATATTTGAGCATGTCTTCGGCAACCTTGGCATCTCCGTCAAGATCCACAAAGGCCATCTCAGGCTCACACATCCAGAACTCGGAAAGGTGGCGAGTGGTGTTGGAGTTTTCTGCTCTGAAGGTTGGTCCGAAGGTGTAGCACTTTGAGAATGCTGAAGCATAGGTTTCAACGTTTAGCTGACCTGATACCGTCAGGTAGGAGTGCTTGCCGAAAAAGTCCTTTGAGAAGTCAACATTACCCTTGTCATCCTTAGGCATATTGTTCAGGTCAAAGTTGGTTACGGTGAACATCTCACCGGCACCTTCTGCGTCAGAGGCGGTAATGAGAGGAGTTGAGACCCACATAAAGCCGCGTGACTGAAAGAAGGAGTGGATAGCGTAGGCGCAGGTGTTACGGATGCGCATGACGGCACCCATCAGATTGGTGCGTGGACGCAGATGCGCATATTCGCGCAGATATTCCACGGTGTGGCGTTTGGCACTCATCGGGTATGAATCAGGATCTTCGACAAAGCCCATCACCCTGACGTCGGTAGCTTTAATCTCGTAGGTCTGTCCCTTGCCTTCTGATTCCTTTAAGATTCCGTCAACAACCAGAGAACAGCCGGTAGTAAGTTTTAGGATTTCGTTCTGATAGTTTGGCAGGGTATTGTCGGCTATGACCTGAATACTGTCAAAAGAGGAGCCGTCATTGAGGGCAATGAAGGAAAAGCCGGCTTTGGAATCACGGCGGGTACGTACCCAGCCTGCAACAGTAACATTCTGTCCTACTGCTATTTTGCCGCAGAGCAGTTCTTTGGTGCTTGAAAGACTCATGATATTTTCTCTGTATCTTATTTATGATTAACTTTTAATGCATTGATGGAATTCTGATCAAGATGCCCAGCGTAGGTCTTTATGACAAACATGCCGCGTGGGGATTTGCCGTGTACCACCAGGGCAGGCAGTTTCCTGGTATGTTCATCTTCAAGAAAATGCTTCAACTCGTGGGCTACGCTTTCACCGGCATAACGGCTTTCTATTTCAATTTCGCCGTAATCCTTAACATCTATTCTGCCGCGCACGATAGTGATGCCGCGTACAGGTTCGATGGAATCAACGGTACCTACAGTATGAACACCGTTATTGAGCAGGATTTTGATGCGGGCATACATGAAAAAACTCTTGGCTGCCATCACGGCGAACAGCACAATGAAGAAGTACTGCATCCACGGCTGCTGCGGAGTTCCCGCCTTGACGCTGGTGTCCCAGACGTAATAGGCCAGCACGATGGCAATACCGGTTACAAAGGCATAGATGATGCCAAAGACCAGCTGGACAATTCCGATACGTGGCTCAAATGAACTTTTGGTATTGTTATTCGGCATGACTGATGACTCCGACGTAAGTGGCCTGCGGGTTGAAGTTTCGGTTCTTTTCGCTACTGTCAAAAATTACGGTAACCTTGCAGGTAGCCATAACCTTCAGCATCGGCGAACTGCGCATTGACCAGCTGGCGATACCGCCCTGAAGATTGGCTTTAACAAACTGGGACTGTACCACATCACGGTTTGGCTCAATCTTCAGATCAGGAGATTCAGCGTATTCGGCGACCTTTCTGCCGTTCACATATATTTCTATATGTAACTCATCAACAGAAAGACTCTGTTGGGAGTTATGATGCAGGGTATAGGTGACGTTAAATCCGTCATCTTTTTTTTCTGAACTCATAACCACCTGATTTATGGTCAGTGTAGGTTTCTTTGAACCCTCGGGCAGGGAAGAGCATGCTGCACTAAACAGTAGGATTACGGCACATGCTGCGAGTAAAAGTTTTCTGAACATATCTGAACAAACCTAATTCAAAAAAGTAATGGCATTATACCGCAGTGAACGGAAAAACCGAAGAATGCAGAAGAGATCACATTTGGAATTTTCTCGGCGGACACTCAGATAAGAAGTCTTATCATGATGGACTCTCGGCTGTTCTGAGGACGGGGAAGGGTCTAATCAACTTGGATCATTGGTTTTATCGCCAGTGGACATTGTGTAAGACATTGATACTCGTAAGCGTAGCCTGTTTAGTAGTGGTTGAAATAGGATGCTTTGTTACTTGTAGCCGAGTAGTTCACAGTTAAACAAACCAAGAACCCGTCAGTTTTCGGTAAGATTACCCAAAGAGACAACCTTGCAACTTTTTTTGGCAAAACCGATACCTATACCGTAGACGTTCTTATATCTTTGGGAAATGAATTTAGAGGCGTAGTCTTTCCTGATAATCTGCTTGGTAGCATCCATTGCCGCATCATAACAGTCAGCAAGTTCGGTGGCCTTTTTTAACTCGAGAATACAGACTGTTTCAGCATCAAAGTTATCAAGGATAAGATCGGAAAAACCATCTCCGCTTTCAATTTCCTCATAAAAGTCGATACCCTTTGCCGCACAGGCAAGACCAAGTACTCCGGTCATAAAACCGTGATAGTAAAGCTCAGAGCCCGAGTTTTTGATACTTAAAAACTCTTTTAACA
>JAGBLM010000050.1 GCA_017635415.1 Succinivibrio sp.
GTTGAGATACTGCCAAAGCAAAACTACCGCCTTCAACAGTCTTAAAGGAAATACTGATGACAGGATATTCTCCCATGACCTTGTCACGCAGTTCTTTATACTCATCACCTGCCACGGCGAGGTTTCTGCCGTTGTCGATAAAGAGTTTCTGCTGGTAGGATTTGTCGCCAGGATTCTGATAATTAAGTCTGCAGAACTCTTTTATCATGCTCATGTTGAGAGTCTTGCCAAAACGGCGAGGGCGGATAAAGAGTGCATTCATTACCTTCGAGGTACTCAGAAAAAGAGTCTTAAGATAGGCTGTCTTATCCACATAGTAGGCATTCTCCTCAATGATTCTTGGAAAATCCTCACAGCCTGTCAGGAACAGTGCATCTTTCTTCATAAGAGCCTCTTTTAATGTTTTTCTGAAGATTCTAGCACAGGACATATTGAAGAGTTGAGGTATCTTACTCTGATAATCTTATGCTATGGACTTGGCAAGATTTTGAAAGTCATTCTGGTAATGATCACACGTAAAATGGCTTTCTGTTAAAAATACTGGGTTTGTTAAGTCTAATTTTACGGAAGCAAGGCAAAGATTTTCGGTAAGATTTGCATACTTTGCTCCATAAAATCTGTCACCAAGAAGAGGATGACCAATCTCTGCCATATGTACGCGTAACTGGTGAGATCTGCCGGTATGAGGGATCAGTTTAACAAGAGTGCAGTTTTTAAAGGTTTCAAGCGGCTCATAGAAGGTAAGCGCATATTTACCTTGTTTTGAATCAACTATCTGACGGGGTCTTTTCTCCCAGTCGCAGCGCAGAGGGAGTTCCACTCTTCCTTTTTCTCTGATAATTCCTCCCGCCAGTGCAAGATAACTTTTTTTAACCAGTCTTTTTTCAAACTGAAAGCCAAGATTTCTGGCACTAAGGTTGTTTAGGGCAATGACCATCAGTCCTGCTGTATCAAGATCGAGGCGATGTACAGCCAAAGCATTCGGAAAGACCGTTCTTACTCTTGAAAGCACACTGTCGTGATTTTGAGGAAATCTCCCCGGTACTGACAGCAGTCCTGAAGGTTTATCAACAACAATAACAGCTCTGTCCTGATAGACGACTCTAAGGTAGGGTTGTTTGGGTGGATTATAGACAAACGGCATCATCATGAGGTTTTACGTGAGAAAAGAGAAAACAGTAATGCGTAAAACCTGTTAAGGAGAACTGATGAGGCAAGGGAGAGCAGCAAAGTTATAACCGCAGCGATCAGTGTATTTTCAAAGACGAAAACAACGTGCAGACAGATTGTCAGGAAGTAATAACAGAAGAAACTGTGTATTAACCACATATTGGCGCTGTGTTTACCAATAAAACAGACGGTTTTTGATATCAGGGCAAACCTGTTGAATGTTATAAGGACCAGGGATAGCATTACGACAATTATCCATTCTGCTACAAGTCCTGCAGTACCGGTGTTGCGGATCCTGAAACAGGCGTAAATTGTGAGCAGAGACAGGATGACTGCCTGATAGTTGTTAAATCTGCTGAATCTTGCTTTCACCATATCAAGAAAGTCATATTTGGCACAGAGAATACCTACGAAGAATAGCGAACTTCTCTGATCAGGATGTAGCACAGCACCTAAGATCCTATCCTGAGTGAGGGGGGTCAGAGAATTGAGCACTGATACAATTGTTCCACCCTGAAACAGGATGGTTATGATGAAAAGGAGCAGAAGATCTAATGAGATGTTCTTCACTTTTTGAAGATTGACAAAGATATATCCGTAGACGAGCATAAAAATATAGGGGGTGATAAACCACCATTCGAAGTTATAATCAGTCTGCATGGCTGTCAGATTCCATAAGAATCGGTCGATATGAAAATGCTCAAAACGGATATTAAATACTTTATCAATGTATTCTGGCGGCACGTGGCGGAAGAATAAGAAACCAAGTGGCACAAAGACAAAAAGAACTTTCCAGTAAAGACTGTAGATGCGTTTAAGATCCTTTATCAAGGACAATTCGTTTCGTGCAAAACGTTTGTATAAGCCATAGCCCCCCAGAAAGAAGAACAGTGATACACAGATTTGACCAAATACGCCAATTGTCTGAGTGATATGAGCAAATCTGAATGCTTCGATTGTTTCTGTGGACAGTGGAGTCCTTTCGTAGAAGGCACAACAGTGATGCATAATCATCAGCATTAGCGCCATGCCTTTAACGAAGGCGGTATCTTCTCTTGTAAAAGTGCTCTTACCTACGTTCATAACCTACTTTAATCAGATCAGCAAAGCTGGTGCGGACTATTTCTTGGCATGGTAGTAAGTGTCATTGATAACCCTGTCGGTATTGCTTGCAGGGAGATCAAGTCCGAGTTTTCTGTAACCTTTGGACATAAGTTCCAGCGCAGGCTGCAGGTACTGTGTATCACGGAAGGAATAAAGAATGCTCTGACAGTGACGGACTGAGGATAAATAGGCCTCTCGGTCATAGTAGTACTTGGCGATCTTGAATTCTCTTTCCGCAAGCTGATCCCTGATGTAGATCATGCGCTGACGGGCATCCTTGACATAAGGACTGTCCGGATATTCCTCAATAAGTCTGCGGAAGGTCTTCATGGCCTCGTAATATGTGGTTGGATCCTTCTGGGCACGGTTTAATCCCATAAAGTCCTGAATGAGACTGGAGTGCATCTGAATCTCATTAAGTCCCTTCATATACATCACATAATCATTGTACTGACCGGTAGGATTCAGTCGCAGGTAGCGATTGATGGCCGCGGTGGTCATAGCGCTTTCCCGTGATTTGTAGTAGCAGTAAATCAGGTCAAGTTGCAGCTGATCGGTAAGTTCACCGAACGGATAGCGGGTATCAAGTGCATTTAAATAACGGATAGCCTTTGAAAATTCTCCGGATGCCATCGAAGCCTGGGCAACCTGGTAAAGCTTATCTGGTGCAAGATCAGGGACTGCATCCTGATTGGTGTTGGATGAACCACAACCGGTGATGGTTAGGGCTGCGGCAAACATTAATGGTAAAACGGACTTAAGCATGAATCGCTCCGGTTATCCTGTTTTTAACTAAATTCAACCACCTTTATTGTAAAACATAAAAGGATGGTTTTGCTATAGACTTTGGTATTGTCACCATTTAGTCTATATTTGAAAAAGCACGTATAAATGAGTCAGTGACAGAGTACAGTTAATTGGTTTTTCGTTCTACTCAGTCTTTTTTTGTATCGTCAGATAAATGGTGTCATATAAATCGGTAAGAGGTGTATATCCTTCTCTTGGCGAAAATCCTTGGTGGAAAGTACGTATTTATTGTCAATTTGCGCAGAATACTTCTCAGCAAACGCGTCCAAGGATGAATGACGTAAGTAGTTTGAGGACTTTACCTCTATAGGAGTTACCTTGTTTCCATGAGTTAGTAGAAAATCTATTTCGTAAGCACTGCTTTTCTCCTTGCTGGTGAAGGTGTGGTAGTAAAGTTCATAACCGTTGGTACAAAGCATTTGAGCGACGAGATTTTCAAAAAGGTATCCAAGATTAGCAGAAAGTTTATCGCTGAGTAATTTTCTGTAGATGTCATTATCGGTAAATGACTTGTTTTTGAACATCAATGTGGTGAATAGTCCAGTGTCTGACAAGAAGAGTTTGAATCTGTTCAGGTCTTTGTACGATGCCATTTCCGCTGATGGCTGACTGATGTGATAGGCTGTCAGTACTGTTCTTGAATCAAGCAGTTGTGTAATAAGATGCAGAGAATTACTAGGTCGCATAGTGGGAATAACACTGGACACCGTATAGCGGGCAGTGTTCCTGTTTAACTGTGCGGGGATGGCATCAAAAAGTTGGGACAGACGACCTGCTGGGTCAATTTTGTAGAAATCGTCCTCATAGAGTTGAAGGATGTCTCGTTTTACTCTGTCGACGTCCTCAAAATTGTTTTCCTGCAAATAAGTTGCCACTGCCTGTGGCATACCTCCGATAAGCATATACAGTCGCAGTTTACGCATGATTTGTCTGTGTGCGCCATCACCTGTGGGTTTCTGTTTGTTGAACAGAAGTTCTAGCATAGGCACAGTCATGGTATCGCCTATAGCCCAGAGAAATTCCTCAAAATCCATAGGATACATGTAGAGACGTTGCTCTTCGCTGGGAATGAGTATATCTTTGACGTTTTTTTTGATAGAAATAAGAGAGCCTGTTTCTATATAGTCATAGCGGTGATCTCGGACAAGACTTTTTATTGCCTGTCGCGCCAAAGGAAATAACTGCACTTCATCAAAAATGATTACAGAGTTTCTTTTTTCAAGATGTACATTGGTCAGCAACTGCAGTTGCAGGAAGAAATAATCCAAATCAGACAGGTCGTTGAACAGATTGCAGATCTCTCCAGAACAGGTGGAAAAATCTATAATTATATAACTTTTATACGAATTTCTGGCAAATTCCTCAACGACGGTTGATTTGCCGACACGTCGCTGCCCTTCCAGTAGCAGGGCGGTTTTCCCTGCTCTCGTATCCTTCCATTGCTGGAGTTGTCTGTATATCTTGCGTCTGAACATATTCTTTTAACTTCTTTGCAAAATCCATAGTTAGATTATGGTCTATTTTTGCAAAATCAGCAAATTTTTGACGAGTATTTTTTGCAAAAAACATCAAACTATAGAGTAACAATACAATAAGACCTTTCCCTGAAAGGAGTATGATGTTGCAATCAATCCAAAGCTTAAGTCGAGTTTTTGTTTTGTTATGCAACTTACTGAAATTTAAAAAATATTGCGCAGCGGTGGGTAGCGCTCCGCAGTTTTTCCAAAACCAGATTTATCTGTCTTATTGCTTTTTCAGCAGTCATCTTTCTGATGTCTCTTAACTTTGTGGTCACCTGTTACTGTTTCCCTTACAGTCGTTTTTTGTTTTGCCGTTTTTTGCCATTACTTTGTTGAATTGCCTCTGTCAAAGTGGACAGCAAGGAAATTTCTTTCTCATTAGACGAACATTCGGGAGAGGCAATGTCCTCCCCCGTAGGTTTACTGCATCGGATTATTCTTGGTTCCGCGGTATTCACTCATTTGGCAAAAAGTCGACTATAAATTAGAATGAAGGACAGAAGAAACTTGTGGATCCTTAATTATGTCTGAACTTTTAACCTTTAAGATTACCGATGAATTTCATAACAAACGTCTGGATGTTGCTCTTGCCGGTCTGTATCCTGATGAATCTAGGAGTGTGCTTGGTGATTACATCAGGCAGGGACTGGTGGCACTAAACGGTGATGTTCAGAAAAAATCAAGTGTCAAAGTCAGTTCAGGCAGTGTCCTGACTCTTGATTTACCGCAAAAGGAAAGTCTTGACGCCAAACCTCAGGATTTACCGCTTGATATTGTCTATCAGGATGATGATGTACTGGTACTCAACAAACCCGTAGGTTTTGTGGTGCACCCTGGTGCCGGAATAAGCGACGGCACGGTAATGAATGCGGTCCTGTACCATTTCCCGCAGACTGCTACTCTGCCACGGGCCGGTATTGTTCACCGTCTTGATAAGGATACTTCCGGTCTGATGGTTATCGCTCTGTCGGAACTGGCGCAGCATAAACTGACCAAGGCGATCAGCAGGCACGAGGTGGTGCGTGAATATGAGGCAATTGTTGAGGGACTCATCACCTCAGGAGGTACAGTTGAGGAGGATATCGGCCGCGATCCTCACAACCGCACGCGTATGGCGGTGGTTCCCGAGGGTATGGGCCGTGACGCTGTCACACACTACCGGGTGATGGAACAGTTTCGCGAGCATACCCTGTTGCGCTTACGTCTGGAGACGGGAAGAACTCATCAGATCAGGGTGCATATGGCTCATCTGCATCATCCTCTTCTGGGCGATACGGTTTACGGCGGCAAGAGACTGAAACTGATGAAAGGTGCTGCTCCGGCACTTGATGATGCTTTAAGAGCATTCCGTCATCAGGCTCTGCACGCGGCCCATATCGAGTTTATTCATCCGTCAGACGGACAGAGTCTTGCCTTTGATGCACCTCTCCCTGATGATTTTATCAGTCTTATTGATCTGCTGCGTGAGGATGTTAAAGTCAATGGACGTGATTAAGGCTGATTTATCTGTCGCAGACGGTTTTTTTACCACCAGAACAGGTGGCGTAAGTACAGCACCGTTTATTTCTCTGAATCTTGGTCTGCATGTCGGAGATGAGGAGGCATCAGTTCTGCACAACCGCCGTCTGGTAGAGCAGTATGTAGGTAGATCGGTAGTCTATATGCATCAGACGCATTCGTGTGCGGTGAAAAAACTTGAGGACTTCACTGCCGCGCCTGTTGATGCTGACGGCATAATTACCACCTGCGGGGACTTTTGTCTGGCGGTTATGACGGCAGACTGTCTGCCATTACTGTTAGCCTCGGCGGATGGCGCTGTAGTCGGTGCGGTACACTGCGGCTGGCGGGGAATATACGGTGGCATTATTCATAACGCGATAACGCTGATACGTGCTGAGACATCAGCCCCTATACAAGCCGTAATGGGCCCTGCCATTGGTCCTGAGTCCTTTGAGGTTGGCGAGGATCTGTTTTCTGCCTTTACCTGCAGGGATAGCGAACATGCCTTAGCCTTTAAACCTCTTGGCAATGGCAAATATCTCTGTGATATTTACACTCTGTGCAGACAGTGTCTGCAGAAAGAAGAGGTGATGGAGATCAGCGGCGGAGAACACGATACCTACACAGAGGAACACCTTTTCTTCTCCTATCGCAGAGAGCATGATACCGGCCGCATGGCCGGTATTATCGGCAGAAAATAAATTCACACCCCTGTCCTTTAAATCGTCAGCAAACGCCCCCACTTAGTAAACAGAAAGAATAAAAGATAAAAACGGGGGACAAAATGCGTTTAGACAGATTTACCGCCAAATTTCAGGAAGCTTTGGCAGACGCACAGTCATTAGCCGTAGGACATGACAATCAGTTTATTGAACCTGTACACATCATGGCCGCTCTCCTCAATCAGGAGGACGGTACTGTTCGTCCTTTGCTTACGCTCTCAGGATCAGATCCTGCCGCTATCAAGATCCTGGTGGACAAGGCTGTCGATAACCTGCCGAAGGTCAAAGGGGTAGGGGGAGATCTGCAGTTATCCCCACAGACGGGTAACCTGCTTAATCTCTGCGACAAATTTGCCCAGAAACAGGGTGATGCGTACATCTCTTCAGAGATGTTCGTGCTGGCCGCCTTAGAACAGGATCGGGAGCTCAAAGCCATCTTTGAGCGCTGCAACCTCAGTCGCGATAAGGTGTTAAAGGCCCTAAAAGAGATGCGTGACGGGCAGTCTGTAAATGATGAGAATGCCGAAAATGCCCGTGGCGCGCTGAAAAAATACTGCGTTGACCTTACTGAACGAGCTGAAAAGGGCAAACTTGATCCGGTTATCGGTCGTGATGAGGAGATTCGCCGTACCATGCAGGTTCTGCAGCGCAGAACCAAGAACAATCCGGTCCTGATCGGTGATCCTGGCGTCGGTAAGACGGCCATTGTCGAGGGGCTTGCCCAGCGTATCGTTAAAGGCGAGGTTCCTGAAGGACTGCGCAACAAGAAGGTTCTGTCCCTTGATCTTGGAGCCCTGATCGCCGGCGCCAAATATCGCGGCGAGTTTGAGGAACGTCTTAAAGGTGTTTTAAATGAACTTGCCAAAGAAGAGGGCAGGGTAATTCTCTTTATTGATGAACTGCACACTATGGTTGGTGCGGGCAAGGGCGAAGGCTCAATGGATGCGGGCAATATGTTAAAACCGGCCCTTGCCCGCGGTGATCTGCATTGCGTCGGTGCCACCACTCTTGATGAGTATCGGCAGTACATAGAAAAAGATGCTGCTCTGGAGAGACGTTTTCAGAAGGTGCTGGTGGCAGAACCTTCGGTGGAGAGCACCATTGCCATCCTGCGCGGACTTAAGGAGCGCTATGAGATTCACCATCATGTGCAGATAACTGATCCGGCCATTGTGGCGGCAGCAACACTGTCAAACCGCTATATCACCGACAGACAGTTGCCTGATAAGGCTATTGATCTTATTGATGAGGCTGCGGCCAGTATCAGACTGCAGATTGACAGCAAGCCTGAGCCTCTTGACCGCATAGATCATCGTCTGATTCAGCTGAAGATGGAGCGTCAGGCTGTGGTCAAGGAGACAGATGAGCAGAGTAAGAAACGTCTGGCGGCTATTGATGAGGAAATCAATGCCAAAGAGAGTGAGTATGCCAAACTTGAGGAGATCTGGAAGAACGAGAAACTCTTACTTGAAGGCACTCAGCAGATAAAGGTCAAACTTGACCACGCCCGTCATGAGTTTGATGTGGCTAAAAGAGCGGGTGATCTGGGCAGAATGAGTGAACTGCAGTACGGAGTGATCCCTACTCTTGAAAGACAGATTGCCGAGGGTGACAGGAATAAGAATACAACTACCAAACTCGTTAAGAACAAGGTCACTGATGCCGAGATTGCCGAGGTTGTCTCCAGGGCGACCGGTATCCCGGTGGCAAAAATGCTCGAGGGAGAGAGAGCAAAACTTCTGCATATGGAGGAGAATCTCCACAGGAGAGTCATAGGACAGGAGGAGGCGGTAAGTTCTATCGCCAACGCCATCAGGCGCAGCAGAGCGGGTCTGTCAGATCCTAATCGGCCGATTGGCTCGTTTATGTTCTTAGGTCCGACCGGTGTGGGTAAGACAGAACTGTGCAAAGCCGTAGCCTCCTTCCTCTTTGATACTGAGAAGGCCATGGTCCGTATCGACATGTCCGAGTTTATGGAAAAATTCTCGGTCTCAAGACTTGTCGGTGCACCTCCGGGATATGTCGGCTACGAGCAGGGTGGTTATCTTACCGAGGCGGTGAGAAGACGTCCTTATTCAGTTATTCTTCTTGATGAAATTGAGAAGGCTCACCCTGATGTCTTCAATATTCTGCTGCAGGTACTTGATGACGGAAGACTGACTGATGGACAGGGCAGAACGGTTGACTTTAAGAATACGGTCATTATTATGACCTCAAATTTAGGCTCATCCATGATTCAGGATGAGGCCTTTAAGAGTGATTATGACAGTATCAAGGCCAAACTGATGCAGATTTTGGATAAACACTTTAAACCTGAGTTTTTAAATCGTGTGGATGAAACCGTAGTCTTCCATCCGCTCACTCAGGAGAATATTAAAGCCATCGCCAAGATCCAGCTTGATGTGCTCGTCGGCAGACTGCGTCAGCAGGGATATGACATCAGTATGTCAGATCATCTGTTTGAACATGTGGCACAAATCGGTTATGACCCTGTCTTTGGCGCCAGACCGTTGCGTCGCGTCATTCAGAACGAGATTGCCGATCCTCTGTCAAAGATGGTATTACAGGGATCTGTTCCGACTGATAAACCGCTGCTTATTGATTTTGACGATTCCGGTAAACTTGTTTGCCTGCCAAAATAGTCCAACAGTCAGTTAGTATAGAGATGAAAAAGGGAAGTCTAAACTTCCCTTTTTCCGTGTGTGCTCAGCATGGGCATTATCTGTAGGGTGTGAGTCCCGAAGTCGCCCGCTAATGGGAAGACTTAGCGAATCCACAAGGTGGTCATGGTGACGTGATAGCTGAAAGAAGTGGATAGCAAATCTCTGGTTCGACGGA
>JAGBLM010000051.1 GCA_017635415.1 Succinivibrio sp.
AACATAATATTCAGAACGCTATAGATGCAACCAGAACCTTTTTCATGGATAAAAAAGAGAGACTGGCTTATATCAACCACGAGATGGCAGTTCTTGACTATGAGTCAGACAAAGCAGCCTATATTGAACAGGGGTTACAGCGGGAATAACAGGAAGAATGCTTAAAAATGTTAAAGAACAGGAAAGCAGAGGGAATAAATTCTGAACTCATGTCAAATGCTCAGGACTTACTCTTGATGGACTGGAGCGCCTTTAGGTCAGTAATTGATATGACAAAACTGTCGCGTTTTGTTTAAAAAGTCATTTCGGAAATTTTGCAACAGACGCTAATCTGAGAGCACACAAAAGCCTGCACAGGGCAGGCTCGGATGTTGCGTTTATTTTTAGTTCGGATATCAGGAGCGGAGTCCGAAAGGGGCAGTGCCCGCTATTTGTCCTCTTTAACCTTCAGGGATTCTGCAACGTTGTTTACAGCAGCGGTAAGTTTCTTAGGATCAAGTTTTCTGGACTCAACCATCTTATAGCCTAAAACGCCAACGGCCACACCGGCTGCAAACCATAACAGGCAACCGCCACCCAAACCTGGAACTGGACATCTGAACATAGTCACTTCTCCTCTATAGTTCTATTTTTTGCTGTTTTTGCCTTGGCTGAAGCAGCCTTGGCGGTTTTTTGAGCTGACTGCAGCTCGGAAATCAGATCCTCAAGATGCTCTTTGCGACTCTCAAGTTCCTCTAAAGAGGCGTACTCATCAGGTAACCTGTTCTCAACCCATTTGCCAAGGCGTGAGCCCTTAATGCAGGTTTCAATCTCTTTTGCATGTTTGTCAAAATATCTGATCCCAGTAATACCGACTGCGATACCGGCAGCGAAACCGACTAAAAGTTTAAAGGACATAAAGCCTCCCTTTTGAGAATGTATTTATAGTATAGAGTATAAAGGAAGTTAGTGTTAGACAACTTTATCAATAAAATCAATATGATAAGTTAGAAAGTGCTAACAGAGGAATATTGCCTTGATTTTTCATCTGTTAGACCTTCATCGTTTACATCTGTAAAGATCTAATCTGGTGCAGTGCATACACAAAACGTGCACGAATGCTGTAAGCACAAAGTCGAGAACCAGTCCAGAAGTACATTAGTCTTCAGGACAGAAACGCTTTTTCAGTTTCTCGATGATCTCCTGAGCCTTTCTCACTTCAGGCAGGGCATCGCTTGGCACGTACTGCAGCGCATCGAAAAGACCGTCGTAGGCAACGCTCAGCCCGTAGACCGGATCTTTGGTGTGCAGATAGGAGTGATATAAATGATCTCTGTTTTCTCCTTCAAGCAGGTCGGCAAGGAAAGTGGCTCGCTTGACCTGTCCAGCCTTGTGGGCAGCATAGTCAAGATCCTGGGCAGTATGTGGTGTAATACGCAGACTTACGGCCACAGATTTAGTCTCGTGCGGACGAAGACGCTCAACCTCAGCCTTAAGTCGTTCAACTTCAGCCTGAAGTTCCTCAACAGTTGGCATAGAAATTCCTTATATTATATAGGTGGTGTGATTATTCTATTGTATGCAGAATCTGATTACAATCAATAATCTTTTGGAATAATCATATGATAGTTGGGGTTTACAATAGTAAGTCTGAAAACACAAATGATTTCAGATAGAAAATATTCTGGTGATTTCATAAAAGAAAATCATCAGACATTAGTTGGTAACGTTAAAAAGTGAGATGAGCAATCTTGTGCCGTATTCAAGTGCACGTTCATCAAAGTCAAACAGCGGATTGTGGTGCGGTGCTCTGATATCTGCGCCAATTACGATATAACAGCCTCTGCCCCCGCGTTTTTGAACATAATCGATGAGGAGCGAGGCATCTTCCGATGCTTTAAAATCGAAATCTGAGCATTTCAAACCTAAAGACTGAGCAGTCTGCGTGGCCCGCAGCACAAGATCAGCGCTCTGTTTTACAGGTCCTGCCTGACCTTTTACCGTATATCTGTACCGTAACGTGCCCTGTGAACTCTGCGCAGAGAATTTTTCCGCGCGAGTGTCGGCAATAATATCAAAAAGCTGCTGTTTAAGATGCTGCAGACTGTCACCGGTACCCGCCCTGAGTTCACCTTCACAGGAGGCCAGATCGGGAATAATGTTTCTTGCTCCTTCACAGTGGACATTGGAGAAATTTACATAACGCTGCTTTGTGCTGTCGGTAAGGCAAAGCGCTTTTTCAATGGTATGGCACAGCGGGAGCAGAGCATTTACTCCAAGTTCAGGATGTCCGGCGTGCGCCTTTTGTCCGTAAAAACTGAGGTTGAATTTTTCCGTGGCAAGAAAGCCATACGGATTCGGGGCAATAATTCCTGAACCAAGTCCCATTCCCAGATGGAAACACCACAGTTCATCAATATCATCAAGAAAACCGGCGTCTTTGATCATGAGGGCACCACGGCATCCTTCCTCGGCAGGCTGACAGATGAGACTCAGACAGTTGTAGGGAGAGTGTGCAAGTTCCTCTCTGTGACGGATGAAATGCAGAAAACTGCAGACAGCAATAGCCATATGTCCGTCATGACCACAGGCGTGCATGCAGCCGTTTTCTGCTCTGAAGTTCAGTTGTAACGGCAGATGCTGCGGTGATGAACTCTCTTCAATGGGCAGTCCGTCAAGATCGCAGCGGATGGCGGCGTGATAAGGATGATTTTCATCCTTATCATGTATCTTCAGAGTTACTATCATCCCGGGGATCGGCGCCTGTTCATCAGCGCAAATAAGGTCTGCAGGGATCAGGTCTTTGTGTTTTATGACAGTCTGTTTTGGAATAAACCTGACTGTGACAGGCTGTCCTTTGAAGAGTTCTTTAAGATAGTGAAAAGTCTGCCACTCGCAGAAGGCGCTTTCCGCTCTGCTGTGCAGAGCGCGGCGTAGTCTGACTGCTTGTGATAAAACTGTCTTTGCTGACATCAGAAATCATCCTGTCTTTTAACCAACCTGCTACAGTCGTAAGTACAAGGCTGCATCCTTTGCAGATACCCCAGGCGGTACTAAAGCGTAGGTATTTCCACAGCATTAGGATCGGGCAGTTTAACGTATTTGATGGTCAGACTGTAGCCACGGGTATAGTGAATGAGGAAATCAGGCTGTTCGGACTTGTTATAGGTTATAAGGTACAGCACTATGGAATTACCGATAACATGTCTTTGTGTAAGGAGCCCCGGATCATCGTCCTTTTTATTAGTCTGCTCATCCTTTTTTGGTTTGATGTAGGTGTCTCTGACCATAGTACCATCAGCAAAGGATTTATTGAGATCATCTGCGGGGTAGAAACAGAGCATGACATCGAGGATCATGCGGTTGAATGGAGGAAGATCCTTAGGATTGACAGTATCTTCAGGCGTAAATTTAAGCCCCTCTTTTCTAAGGTAACTGCCGGTAAAGAGTTTTTTGCCGTTAGGAGTCATGCCTTCAAGACTGACGCCATTCTCTTTTATTTCCACGTTTAAGAGCAGATCCTTGTGCTGCCCCTGATAATCAGCGGTAATAAGTACCGTCGTCCTGATATCCTTTTTGCCGTGGTAGTCAGGTTTTGGCAGTTCAAAGATGATGTTATCTGCAAGATTGGTGTTTTCCGTCTTCATGTTCTCCGGAGTCGGCGGAGGATCGGGCGGAAAGATCTTGCTCCAGCTGAAATCCTTGAAGCTGTCAAGAATACTGCAGCCACCAAGCATGACAACACAGGCAAGAGCACAGGAAAAAATTACGGACGAAGACTTTTTGCCAAACATATTTCTGTCCAATGAGTAATTGCACTGCTCTGATTTTAGATCATTCAGTAAGGATCCTGCCTGATTTACCTCAAGATTCAGTCAAAAAGTTAAGCTACAGGGCAAATCAGTGATTCATCCTGATCTACTGAAAGTTCTTCAGTTCAGTTTCGGTTATCGGCTCGTTATTGATTTTCACGGAGGTAAATACTACCTCGGTTGAATTGCCATGTTTATCTAGGCAGTTAACCTTTCTCAGAAAATCATCTCCTTCAACATACAGATAGGAAAAGTCGGTAAACTCAGCCCCTTGTTTAGGTTTGAGAATCATTTTCCAGTCCTTTCCGCCAAGATCTTCGAATTCCACAGTAAAGTTTTTTTCAAGTTCCGCTCTGGTGCCGCTGATATTAGAGTCGAGGATAGCATCAAGACTTGAAAAAAATTTAGGGTTCTGCTCTCTGGTGTAGATCACAGGGGTGCGTCCGGGGATTTGCTGGATGTATTTTTCTCGTCCTGCGGTAATCATGATCGGCAGAGGATTTTTCTGAATCCAGTAGATGCCGTGTTCCCGACTTAAAAACAGGTAACCTTCACCGCCGATCGGCATCGGAAATTTTTTGAAGGTGGTCGTGATGTTGAAGGTGGCTCTTAATATCCTGATACTGTTTATATTCTGTTCAACCTGCTCAAATGTAGCAGCTGCAGCTGTAAAATGCACGCCAAGCAGTAACAGTAAGGCAGCAATTGTTTTTTTAAACATAAATAGTCCTTTTTCCTGAAACTATACAGATCTGGTTATTTTATCAAAAGGCGCCGTAAAACTCCGCTCTTTAGGGCGGGATATAAGGCGCCATACTAATCAGGTGTTTTTTGTTGTTCTATGTATTGTCTGAAGTCAAATCAGGAAATATGATTAGCCGTGCAGATAATGGGTTCTCTTCAGCAGGTTTAATGTTCAAGATGGCAATTGCCTCTTACAGTAAATACACTGAGGTCCAACAAAGACCATCACATAAGTTTTGACATTCCTGCTCTTAAAATCGAGGACTGACTGGTATTTTAAAGCCTGTTCTGTGGGATCTTCAATCAGACTTTGTACTGAACTTTTATTAAGGTAAATGCACTCATTGCTCATTCCCCTGTCATCTAAATACTTAATCATCAGACTTTTATCGACAAAGGTCTGCTCATCCTGACGGAATGACGCATAAGATGACTGCCCGTAAGGATTGTTAAGTAACGTAACTGTACTGTCTGGAACAAAACTGTTTCCCTAACCTCGTTCTGTGCTAATTATAGCAGAATGGACGTCTGCCTTATGATTTGCGGACTGGAGCGGAGCAAGGAATTTTCTCCTCATTCCTCGGCAAAACTGTCTTTATAAGACAGCAGTGAGTTTGCTTTAAGATCAGGTCGCCGTCTTATGACTTCCACCTGCGTGGTGTTGAATAGTAATATAGTTCTACGCTGATTAAAGCTGTCAGCATTGTGCTGATGTTCAAAGAAAACAAGTAATGTGGTCAAATCTTATGAAACGTAAGTCGCTGTTCATTGCCGCCAGTGGTCTTTTTCTTGTTACTCTCTGCACTATTGGCTATAAATACCGGCATTGTGATTATTCACAAGAGGATCTTGCCGATCTGGAACTTTCACAGATTGAGACGCTCTGTCTTGAAAAAGGTATTAACTCGGCCTGTAAAGTAGCCGGTCAGAAATATCTTGCTGAAATTACTGTGCAGAAGAACTATGAGCAGGCATCGGTACTCTATGGCAAATCCTGTGAACTTGGGGATGCTCAAGGCTGTGTAACCGCAGGAAACCTCTATGCTCTCAGTCCCGGTAACAGCAGTATGCAGTCCGTTGCGGCATATGAGCGTGGCTGTGAACTTGACAGTTCAGCAGCCTGCCTGCTGGCAGGAGATGCTTTCAGGGACGGAATTCTCGTAACAAAGGATGCTCAGGGGGAGAAAAGTTTTTATGGTAGAGCGCTGGCTCTGGCAAAACAGGGCTGTGAGGCTGATAAATCAGAGGACTGTGTGGTTTTGGGCAGTCTTTATGACTCAGGAAAAGGGGGGGCAGAGGACAAAAGTCTGGCAAAAATGAATTATGAAAAGGCCTGTGCCCTGAATAACGCGGCAGGCTGTGCCAATCTTGGCTATCTATACTGTATCAGTCAGGGCACAGATCAGGACTATCAGCAGGCAAAGACATATTTTGAAAAAGCCTGTGATTTAGGTTATGGCATGGGCTGTTCCAATCTGGGGATTGCCTATGAGAACAGCTATGGTATCGGGCAGGATTTTGCGCAGGCGAAGATAAATTATGAAAAGGCCTGCGAGCTGAATTATGCTGACGGCTGCTTCAGCCTTGGCAATTTTTACTTCAATGGCCAGGGTATTGCCAGGGACTACATTAAGGCCAGACTCTTTTATGAGAAAGCCTGTTTTCTCAATGCCGGGGGAGGATGTGCCAATCTTGGCTATCTGTACAGTTCAGGACTTGGAATAGAGCAAGACTATCAGAAGGCCCTCGAATATTTTGCAAAAGCCTGTACTTTAGGGTCCGGTCTTGGCTGCTCAAACCTTGGTGTTGCCTATGAGAATGGATCTGGTGCTGTTCAGGATATCGAACAGGCGAAAATGAATTACGAGAAGGCATGTGCGCTGAACTATGCTGAGGGTTGCTCCAGTCTTGGTAATTTATACAGCACAGGACAGGTGGTAAGAGAGGACTATGCGCAGGCTAGGGGGTTTTATGAGAAAGCCTGCAGTCTTAATGATGCCAAAAGTTGTGTGAATCTTGGTTTTCTGTATGGTAACGGTCTTGGTCTTAAGCAGGACTATCAGATGGCCAGATCATATTTTGAAAAGGCCTGTACGCTGGGGGCCGCAATGGGCTGTTCAAACCTTGGTGTTGCTTACAGGAACGGTTTTGGCGTCGAGCAGGATTTTAATCTGGCAATGATATATTATGCCAAGGCCTGTGAACTTAATGATGCAGGTGGCTGTTCAGGTTTAGGCCATATGTATGAGGAAGGACTGGGGGTCAGGCAGAACCGAAAACAGGCCAGTGAATTATACGGCAAAGCCTGTGATTTAGGCCTGCAGCCAGGATGTGATGAGTATGAGAGACTAAACAGTGCGGACAGTACTGGGCACACTGACAGACAGACGGTGAGATGAAGGATTGCTGATTATACTCCTTACCTCCACCACAGGTGGAGGTAGGGAAAAAGACGAAAGAACGGTGCACTATCTGACAGGCATTCTAGGACATTTTCAGAAGATATATTTTATCTGCAGTGCGCCTGTTATTCCGCGTCTGTCGCCCAGGTATCATGTAGCACCCAGCCCCAGTACCAGTCCCGGCAGCGGATTATTGAACGAAACTCCGCACTTGCCGTGCCTGCGGTGGTCTGGGCAAGTCCACCGTAGGCTTCACTGCTGACTTTTGCTCCGTTGCTCACGGTCAGACTGTTGCCAGAGACCACAGTTCTTTCGTCGACGCTGCGGGCTCTGCCTCCGTAGGCACGCTTCACGGTTGTGCCATCATTATCAATGAAGACCGCATTGTCTCTGACTGTGGCGGTCTTACTGCTGCTTCTGGCATAGCCGCCATAGGTATAATCCTTGACTTTAGCGCCGTCCTCGAGGGTCAGAGTGTTTTTTCTGACGTTACCACCAGAGTTTACACCGTCGCCTGAATAGCCGCCTGCAGCCTTGGTATAACTTGAGGTGGAGTCTGTATCTATACTGACGTTATTATTGCTGTGACCGAGACTGCCGATGTACCACAGATCACCTGAGATCCCTTCGACCTGTCCGCCGCTGTCAGCACTAGCCGCAGTCGGCATCAGAAGAAGTCCATAGAATAGCGCGGCACAGCTGCATTCTGAAAGGGGAGTGCGCGCAATAAAACGGTGCCCAAAAGAGGTTTTTCCTGAAGTCATATGTCGTTCCTCCCCAATGTTTTTCGTAACCCACTAGGGTTAATTCTGTACACAATCATTGTGTTGTGAAAACAGAAATATTTCTGTGCAGGGTCTGCGGTGCAAACTGTTTACCAGATTCTGTCTTTATTCACAGGTGTAAAACAGGAACGGACACAGCAATCAACTCATTAACTATCAGTAATTGAAGAATCTTTTTGTGATTTATCTTTGAAAACGATTATTTTTTTTGTAGGAGTGCGACTGCTGAAGGTTTTTCTGTAAACCGGACCGTAAAGTTAGGTTAATGCGTCGCAATGATTCAGATTTTTTCTTTACCTTGAGAAAAATAAAACAGCCGTGCATCGCACGGCTGTGGTGAACTGTTCAGAACTTTTTCTTTTAGGCGTTCTCAACCTGGTTGAAGGCGGCCTCAACAGCACCATCCTTGCTGTTGTCAGGTTTGATGGCGGTTACCTTCCAGGTGACCTTGCCTGCTACAAGAGCAACCTTCTCAGTTGGCAGGGCAGTACCGTCAGCACCTACGAAGCTGTCGATGATGTCAGCACCGTTCATGCCGTTGGCTACCACTGACTTGATGGAAGCTTCACTAATCTTGACGTTCTCTAAAGTTACCTCGTATACA
>JAGBLM010000052.1 GCA_017635415.1 Succinivibrio sp.
CAGTCCTACGGCGTGACCAACTACCTGGTGTTCGCCTTCACGGGCGGCAGCATGGACGCCACCGGCGACCTGGGCATCTCCTCCGGCTGGGCCAAACGCTGAGGCTTTACCCTCTCCTCGGGCAGAATACCGATAATGCAGTCGGTCTTAAGACCACGAACGAAAACCTTATCCATTCTAAAGCGCCTTAAGTTCTGTCAGGGGCCAGCGCGGAAAAACCTTAATGGCGCCATCCCCGATCTGCCCTGCCTTGAATCTCATCATTCCGGCAAGAGCAATCATCGCCCCGTTGTCAGTACAGAACTCTCTACGGGCAAAGAAGGCATGTCCTGATTCCTTTTCCATCAAGGAGTTAAGACTGCTTCTGATGTCAGTATTGGCACTGACCCCACCGGCTACAACCAGCGTCTTAAGTCCGGTCAGACGCAGAGCACGACGGCATTTGATAACCAGAGTCTCGGCAACTGCCTCGGTAAAGGCCCGGGCGATATCACACCTAACCTCATCCAGATGGTCCCTATGTTCAAGACAGGCATTGAGTACAGCAGTTTTAAGCCCGGCAAAACTGAAATCACAATTAGGACTCTTGATCATCGGTCTTGGAAAATTGAATCTTTGCCCATCTCCCCTTTTGGCAAGCGCTTCAAGTCCGGGACCGCCGGGATAAGGCAATCCCAGCAGTTTTGCGGTCTTATCAAAAGCTTCTCCTGCCGCGTCATCAACAGACTGCCCCAGCAGTTCATAACTTCCTGGTTTGGCGACCTTTATCAGCATGGTATGACCGCCGGAGATCAGCAGAGCCACGAAAGGAAATTCAGGTCGCGGAGTTTCAAGCATCGGAGCCAGAAGATGTCCTTCCATATGATGGACAGGAACTGACGGTATATTAAGCGAGTAGGCTAATGCACCGGCGCCCATCGCTCCGGTAAGCAGAGCACCGATAAGTCCCGGACCTGCCGTATAGGCAATGGCAGACAGATCCTTCAAACTCATATCGGCCTTTTCTACGGCCATCCTGACCAGAGGAACTATTCTTTTGATATGGTCACGGCTGGCAAGTTCTGGAACAACTCCGCCATATTCAGCATGCATGGCAATCTGAGTATGGAGAACATGAGAAACCAGCCCCTGCTCATCGTCATAAACAGCAACACCTGTCTCATCACAGGAACTTTCAATACCTAAAATACGCATGGTTAACTAGGGAAGACCAATTCCAGAAATCAAAAACACAAGTCACCATTTTAGCAAAATTTTCCTGATGCAGACATCATTCTTTGCTTTGGGCAAACAGGAGTTTAGATCTTAAGCAGAAAAGTCACCGGTCCGTCATTGAGCAGAGAAACCTTCATATCGGCACCGAATTCTCCTGTTGCAACTTTAGGATAAGCCGCTTTGGCAATTTCCACAAATCGTGAGAAGAGAACCTGTGCATCATCAGGGTTCATGGCAGAATCAAAACTGGCTCTGTTACCTCTGCTGGTATCAGCGGCAAGAGTAAACTGCGAAACCAGCACCAAATCCCCTTCCAGCTGACGAAGACTGAGATTGAGATGATCATTCTCATCAGGGAACATCCGGTAATTAAGAATTCTTTCAACAAGACGACGTGCTTTAGCTTCTGTATCGTCAGTTTCAATTCCCACAAAAGCAAGAAGACCTTCATCTCCGCGACCGACAATCCTGTCCTCAACCTTAACCTCAGCGTATTTCACTCTCTGCAGTAAAGCCAGCATATTTTATCCTTATCGTTTTCTTTTTGACGAAATTATGCAGTACCGTTTTTTTACAATTATCTATGAGTTTGCCAACTGAAAAAAAGTTATCTTGCGCTGATCTTTTGAAGCATCAAACACACCGGCAATCTTTAAAAGTTCGCGTTCGCCTAGGTTTTCCGTGCCGTATTCTTTGTCCTCTATCTGGTTTACCGCTTCTTTTAAAAGAGCTGCACTGTTTCTGCCGTCAGAGGAGAACTTAAGTTCGATAACTACCCTTCGCTTTTGAAAATTGACAATAAGGTCAGAGCGCCCC
>JAGBLM010000053.1 GCA_017635415.1 Succinivibrio sp.
AAACCGTAGGAGAAGCTATCTCCGAACTTAAGCCTGTAGAGCTGACGGCTCTGTTATCTGATTTAGCAATAAATGGGATAACAACCAGCAGTGTTGAAGCAGGAATTTGGTAGAGAACCTATAAATTTATAGCTTTTTATAGATCCAAACTAGCGGTAGGATATGACTGACCGAATTGTATTTGTTTATAAGAGTGCCCAGAAGGCGCGACACTGGCTTTATATGGCGGAGAAAGATGCTTTTGCCAAACTTCCTGAGGGACTGCTGACTGCTTTTGGCACACCTAAATTTGTTATGATGTTTGCTCTGTCAAAGCACAGACAGTTGCCTAAAATATCACGTGAACAACTTGAAAACGCCCTTAACGAAAAAGGTTATCTGCTGAGAATTGACCTTGAGGATGAAGAGGAAAGCCTTATCAATCAGGAACGCAGATATCGCGGTCATGAACCTCTGGATAAAGATCAGTTAAGAGAACTGTTCAAATGAAAAAAGCCACAGAAGTGGCTTTTTTCAGAACAGGCTGAGTCTGTTCCGTCCTACCTTACGGAAAGTTCAATAAGTTTTAAGGTGACATCAAGAGAATTTTTGAAAGAACTTATCGGCAGAAACTCGGCATAACTGTGGAAATTGAAAGCACCGCTGAAGTAGTTCGGTGTAACAATTCCGCGAGCTGATAACTGGGAACCGTCGGTACCGCCACGCATTGCATAGGTAACACTTTCAATGCCAAGTTCTTCCAGAGCCTGATAAATCATGGCAACCGGTCTGTCTTCGCGGACGACGTTATTGGCAATGTTCTCGTAAACATCCTGAATATCAAGGTCAATCTCTGCGCGCGGATGAATTTTGCGCAGCATGTCAACAGCATCTTTGACAAACTGTTTTCGCCACTCATAACGCTTTTTATCATGATCTCTTATCAGCATGGTCAGACTGCAGTAAAGAGGATCAGCACTTGCCTGTGAGAACCACCAGTAACCTTCGCGACCTTCGGTGTGTTCAGGTGTTTGTCCTCGGTCGAACATGCTGATAAGGTCGTGCGCCACCAGCATAGGGTTAACCAGTTCGTTTTTGGCTGACATCGGGTGGGCGCTGATGCCTTTGATTCTGATTTTAACCGTACCGGCATTGAAGGTCTCATAGACAACCTGTCCAAGTCCGCTGCAGTCAATGGTATAGGCAAAATCAACCTTGAATTTATCAAGATCCATTACCTTCGAACCACACAGTCCGATCTCCTCGTCAGGTACGAACGCTATACGCAGTGTGCCGTGCCTGATGGTCGGATCGTTATGCAGAATTTCCAGCATGGTCATGATATTTGCTATGGCAGATTTGTCGTCTGCACCCAATACCGAGGTACCGTCGGTGAAGATGATATCTTCATCTTTAAACTGTTCAAGTTCAGGATGTTCAGAGAGTTTGATGACAATATTCTTCTCTCTATTGAGAACAACATCGCCGCCGGTGTAGTGAATGATCTGCGGACTGATTTTAGGACTTAACGAGACGTTAACGGTATCAAGGTGAGCGAGAAAGCCTATCACCGGAGCTTCTGCGTTTCCTTGCAGAGTCGCGTAGACGACACTGTGCTCGTCAACAGAAATATCAGTAAGACAAAGTTCCTTAAGTTCCTCTGCCAGAAGTCTGGCAAGGGTCGTCTGACCCTCGCTGGTTGGGATGGTTTTTACGCTGTCATCAGACTGTGAAGGAATTGCCACATAACGTAAAAAACGCTTTGTTAAAGTCTCTTCGATATTCATTGCGCAATCCTTACTTTACCTGTGGAAACATGGTTGACGGATAATCGAAGCCACTGTTGAATCCGATAGGTAATCCCAGGAACCAGTACAGATAGAGTACCGCAGTCAGCACTATCATCAGTGCAAAGGTGTAAGGAAGCATCATTGAACTTAAGGTTCCCACACCTGCCTTATGGCAGTAACGCTGGCAGTAGGAGATGAGCAGCGGATAGAAGGCAAACAGAGGAGTGCAGACATTGACGGCAGAGTCTGAAACACGGAACGCTGCCTGAGTAAGCTCTGGGGAGATCCCGAGCATCATCAGCATCGGTACGAAAATGGTGGAGAGAATGGCCCATTTTGAGGTCGCCGAAGTAATAAGCAGGTTCAGACAGCCGGTCAGGATAATGATACCCAGGAGCGTAATACCGGACGGCATGCCCATTTCCTTGAGGAATTCAGCACCGGAAATAGCCAGCAGTGAGCCGATATTTGAATGACCGAAAACATAGAGGAACTGACCGGCAAAGAAGCAGAAGACGATAAATGAAAGCAGCATGTGCATGATATTTTCCATGGAGTGGATTACATCATTTGCTTTCTGGAAAGTTCCTGCGGCAAATCCGTAGACAATACCCGGCAGAGAGAAGAACAGGAATAACAGAGGTACAAGACCCTGCATAACCGGAGCCTTAGGCGATGTCAGGGTTCCATCAGGTGCTCTGAACAGAGAATTGTCAGGATAGCAGAGGATGAATAACAGACCAAGTAGTCCGGCGACGGTGGAAATCGCCAGTCGGAAGGCCTTGTTTTCCTGTGCTGAAACCGGGGCAACTGCCAGATCTCGGTTCTCGTGAATGTTTTCGTCAAGAGGCATGGTTGACCACAGACGTGGTTCAATTACCTTGTCAGTTACGTACCAGACAGCTCCGATTACAAAGAAGGTACCGCCAAGTGCGTAGAAGTAGTTACACAGCACGTTAACAGAATAGTTCGGGTCGATTATGTGAGCTGCCGCCTCGGTGAATCCCTGCATAACAGGATCAATCACAGAAGGGGTGTAACTTGCGGTAAAACCTCCGGCTAAACCGGCAAATGAGCATGCGATACCGGCCAGCGGATGACGACCGCAGGCATAGAACATTAGTGCTGATACAGGCATAAGAATGGTGTATGCAGAATCTGAAACGATGTGACAGACGATAGAAATAAAAATAACAGTCGGAGTCAGTATTTTTCTTGGTGTGATGGACAGGAACTTCTTGATTAGTGTATTGATAAATCCTGAGCCTTCAGCAATACCAATACCTAAGGTGGCAACAATGGTAATACCCAAAGGAGGGAAGCCCATAAAGTTCTTTACGGAGTTTACCAGCAGGTCAAGAAGGTTCTGCGGTGCTAGCATGTTAAGAATTCTGATTTTTTCCTTGGTGGTTGGATGGATGTAATCAAAATCAACGAATGACAGCGCGAATGATACGAGCAGAGCAATGATAAGGGCGTATAAAAACAGCATCGTAATATGAGGCAGTTTGTTGCCAAGTCTTTCAACACAGTTTAGAAAACGGTTGAACAGATTTGGACTGCTTTGAGGTTCAATCATATTTTTTCCTTAAAGTACAAAGTGTTGTTGCAAATATTAGTTATTGCAGTTATACAAGTATAGATCTAGAAAGAGATCTAACACCATAGAAGTATTTTTAATAGAGAATATTGTTTTATGTGGAGCGAAAAAATTAAATGTTTGCTCTAAAACGGTGCAAAGTCAAATTTTTTGAGAAATGTCTTCAGATTATTCTATTCAGAAAATTGCGTGCTGAGATGAGAATCAGGTCAAATTTACGCATTCTAAGGAAGGTTATGCAGATGTTTTTTTAAAGAACTGACACAAAAATAAGAAGTTTTTGTCTCTTTTTTCAGCCGAATGTGAGACACTCAGTATCAGGTAATAAATATCAGGATCTTTATCGGATAAAGTCCGGCCTGATTTGCTGTTGGAGGAGTCATAATATGTCACTTAAAAAGCTCTTATCCGCTGTTGCGTTATGCGGTATAACAGCCTTTTCCTGTTCCGCTCAGGAAAGCATTGAGATAAATGTTTCTGACGGAGGAAATGGTAAACTTATCTATATCATTACTCCATCTCATGCCAATCCGTTTTTCAAGACCGAGGCACATGTAGCAGCAGATACTGCCAGAGATCTTGGTTACACTGTAAAGATCTGTTCTCATGATGACAATCTGGTTAAACAGTCAGAACTTTTTGAGGCGGCTATTTCTGACGGTGCCGTGGCTATTATCTGCGATAACGCCGGAGCCGAAGGAACAACACCGGCAGTAAAGAGAGCCAAGGATAACGGTGTACCGACTTTTCTGATTGACCGGGAGATAAACGAGACTGGTTTTGCCGTGGCTCAGATAGTCTCAAATAATTATCAGGGCGCCAAAGCGGTTGCAGAGGCTTTCGTTCAGGCGATGGGAGAGGAAGGTGAGTATGCCGAACTGTACGGTCTTGAGTCTGATGCCAATGCCAAAATCCGTTCTGCGGCCTTTCATGAGGTACTTGACAAATACCCCAAGTTAAGACGGGTCACAATGCAGATCGCCAACTGGGATCAGAATCTTGCCTATCAGAAAACAGAGCGTATCCTTTCGTCATATCCAAATATAAAAGGCATTATCTCGGGAAATGACAATATGGCAGTGGGAGCAACAGAAGCTGTAATTGCCTCAAGTAAACCGGGGATCAAGATTGTAGGATTTGACGGCTCAAATGATGCGGCAAAATACATACGTAACGATAAAATGGTTGCCACTGCTCTGCAGCCGATTGCCGATATCGCAGCACTTGCTGTATATGAAGTTGATGACTATCTTAAAAAAGGGTCAACTGGGAAGAGTGAAAAGCAGCAGGTCGACTGTGTGGTGATAAACAAAGATAACGTATTCTTCCTTAATGATTTTACTCTGGCTCAGTAGGTAGTAAGGTCCGTCTTCAGTTCTGATAGTGCCAGTGCAGCAGAAAAAATACTGCTGCACTGGCATTTTTCTGATGAGTGTCTCTGTTTCCCTGTCAGAACTAAGTTACCACGATTATCTTCAGGAACTGATTCTTTTTTGGTAACTCAGATAACAGAACAGAACCCCGCAGATTCCGACTGCAGTCGAGGTGAAGAAGGCGAATCTGATAGACTCTGAAAGTTCACCGAGGTAAATGGCTGTACCGTGTTCAGCATTTATCAAAAGCATCAGAATAACGTTCAATGAAACCATGCAGAAGGTCATGCCGCAGTTTCGTGACAGGGCCTGAAGGCCAGAGGCCAGGGCAAAATATTTCCTTTCTACTGAAGACATAACAATTACGGTATTAGGTGTTGAGAACAGACCAAATCCCAGTCCTGCCAGGATCTGACCTGTAAGAACTGCATCATATCTGTGGTGGAATGTTGCTACAGCAAAAAACGCGGTTGAAAGTGCACAAAGTGACATGCCGGTTCCGCAGATCAGATGGGGATTGATTCTGTTTGCCAACTTTCCAATCAGCGGTGAGAGCAGGCACTGAATTGTAGGCTGAACCATCAGCAGCAGGCCTGTCATTGTTGCCGAATAGCCTAAGATGACCTGAAAATAGAGAGAGAGCAGTAAAGCGATAGCGAAGGTTGAAGTGTAGTTACACAGCGATCCCAACAGCGCAAAAGACAATACGGCATTGTCCGAAAGCATCCTTACGGGAAGGAGAGGATGAGCAGATTTCTTTTCCAGAGAAATGTAGCACAGCACGATGATAAGACCGGCAATAAGCGCAAATATCGCTTTTGGTTCTCTGGTGATAATGGTTGCAGAAAGGAGCACAAGAACTAATCCAACGAAAACCATGACCATTTTCAGGTATGGATAGTAGGTGGTATTGGCTTTATCTCTTGGCGTACTTCTCGTCAGAAAGAATGACAGCAGATGTCCTGCTGCGGAAAGATAGTACATGGCTCTCCAGCCGACGGCATCGGTTAGAAAACCACCCAGACTCGGCGAAAGAGACAGTCCGGCGTATACTGCGGCAGTGGTGATGCCGAAGGCTGGTCCTCTTTCTTCTTTGGTCAGATTATCAGATAAAAGAGCATAAGCAGTACAGACAACGATGCTGCCGGCAATGCCCTGCAGAGCATTTGCCAGAAGTAATGTATAAAAGTTTGGCATCATGGTAATAATCAGAGCCATGACTGACGATGACAGAAGTCCGACCATAAAGGTGGGTTTGTAGCCGAATCTGTTGGCTATAGCCGTAGCCGGAAGCAGAAAAGCGGTGGTCATCAGAACCAGTGCTTCCATGACGGCGGAAATTCTGTCAGGTGGTATCTGATATTCTGCGGCCAGAGATGGGGCGGCAATATTGATTGAGGAAGCCATGAAAGAACCGCAGAATGAGCTTATGCAAATTGCTGTGATAAGATACTTCTTGTATGACATTTCTCATTTCTCCGGTCTATGTCATTAAGAGATAGTCGTTGCTGCATTATGATTAACTTACTTAACTAACAGATTATGAAATACTTGATATTATCTGATATACACGGAGCCAGCGCCGAACTTGAACTGGCACTTTCCTATTTTAGCGTAATGAACTGTGATGTGATTGTCCTTCTGGGAGATCTTCTCAACCACGGTCCGAGAAATATAATTCCAAGGTCCTATAATCCGCCAAAGGTGGTGGATCTGTTATCCTCCTACAGCAACAGGATCATCTGTGTCAGAGGAAACTGCGACGGTGAGGTGGACACGATGATGTTTAACTTTCCGTGCAATGCTCCTTATGCACATCTTTTTATTCCAAAGTCTGACGGTTTGCAGAAGATTATGCTGACACATGGTCATCTTTACAGTCTTGATACGATAGGGAGCATCAGCAAAATTGGTCTTAAAACTGGGGATATCGTCCTTTCCGGGCATACACATATCAGTGGCAGATTCGAAAAGGCGGGCGGGGTCATCAATATCAATCCCGGGTCGGTGGGAATTCCTAAAGGCAATACCAGCGCAGGTTTTGCTACGTTAGATGATCACGGAATAGTTCTGTATTCTCTTGAAGGAGAGCAACTTCTGGAGCACAGATTTGGGTGAACTGATACAAAAAACTTTTTTATTTAAAAAAAGAGGAGACTGATGTATCATTTACTCACATTTTTCACATTAATTAACAAACAACGGAGAACAACATGTTTGCAACTTCCTTAAAAATTGCTACCAAATATGATTATCTTGCCCCTAAATTCAAGGCAGCATATGAATGGCTGGAGAAGAATGATCCAAACAAACTTGAAGATGGCAAGTATGAGATCACTGAAGGTGTTTTTGCTCTGGTTCAGCGCTACACCACTCTGCCTTTTGCTAAAGCAAGATTCGAAGCTCACAATGATTACTTCGACATTCAGTTTTTAGCAGATGGTGAGGAGTCTTTCGGAGTTGCTCTGCGCGAAGGTGCAAAACTGGTGGAGTCAAATGAATCAGGTGACTGCTATTTCTATGAAACTCCAAAATTCTTTACTGCTGTGAATCTCAAGGCCGGTGACTTTGTAGTTGTGCCACCAGAAGAAATTCATCAGCCACGTGCTGCCTATAACGGTATCGAGAAGCCTGTTGTAAAGGTAGTTGTTAAGGTCAAACTGTAATTTTTCTTTCAGGTAGATGCAGTTTGTATTCTCGTGTGTCGACTGCATCTTCTCTTCTTCGAGTGCGACTTTCACTTAATCATTTCGGCTGACAGTCGTCAGATATCCTTCTATCGGTTTTGTTTTCTGTTAAGACAGCAGAACAGACGTTCTGAGAAAATCTAATTCTGTTTAAGGATCAGCAGACATTTGTCGGTGAAGGAATGAATATCCTGGAGCTGTTTTTTAGTGAAACTTGCAGCCTGGGCGTTAGCAAGAGAATTGAGCAGTGAATTCAGAAACTCTGAGTCAGAACAGTTCTTATAGTTAATCTCAGGCAGTGTAACAGTCACATTCTGCGCTGTCTGTTGCGTTTCTCCGGCAGCTGATGATTCATCTGCGGCATAGCAGAAAGGAACTGACAATAATACTGTCAGTACGGTAACAGCCCGGTGTACAAATCCTTTAACTGTCATTTCTTTAACCTTCGTCTTGTGAAAATATATTTTGCTGATTATCTACGAGATCTCTCAATGCTACGTTCTCTAAAGGATTCTTTTGGCGTTTCATCTTTCGCATTCTGCTGCCGGATCCTATTTGCTGCCTTAAGTTCTTCTAGTCTCTTGGCTTTTCTCATTGCCTGACATTTTTCCTCATAGGCATTAAGTTTGCTTAACTGATCACTAGTGTTTTTGGCACTTCCTGAATTATTCATTATCTTGTAAAACAGCGAGTCAAAGAGTTGAAGATCAGCACAATTTTTTTCATTGGCTTCGGGAATTGTAATTTTTGGCGTAATTGAACGGTTAAATCTCGGATCATAGCCTTTGTGTGTGACATCAGCAAAGGTTACAAATGATACAAACAGTAAAGGAAGAATAAGAAATTTTGCTTTCATAAATAGTGATCCCTCCCTATTCGAAATGATAGGACATTTGCAAAAAAAAACCAAGTTTATGAGAAAGCATTTCAATTAAGAACACAAAGAAAAATAAAAAAATTTAATGTAGAAAAAAGCATAAATATGCTGTTTATAAAAAATGGACAAGACAGAAATAAAAAAATGTTCAAAAAATATTTGACACAAATCAAAAATTCTCTATAATGCATACCCGTTGTCACGACGACAACGAAGTTCTTTAAAAATTAGTACGGACAATCTGTGTGGGCTCTCTGAGAGAAGGGAGCAAAAAGAGAGTCAGAAGGCATA
>JAGBLM010000054.1 GCA_017635415.1 Succinivibrio sp.
GAGCATCTGACCGATTTGGGGAATTGCTGTACCTATAAGCGATATTGCTTTAAGTAGATTCTGTTCTTCATAAAGATCGTTTTTCTTGGTTTTGCAGAATTTCTTGTTATCCCTGAAATCACTAATATCGTCAGGGTCCTGTTTTGTACTGTTGATGAGAAAAGAGAACTCATCATAGAGCAGACCAAATTTATAAAGTAACTGAGAGACTGCAAAAGCAAAACTACCACCTTCAACAGTCTTAAAGGAAATACTGATGACAGGGTATTCACCCATGACTTTATCACGCAGTTCTTTATATTCATCACCTGCCACGGCGAGGTTTCTGCCATTGTCGATAAAGAGTTTCTGCTGGTAGGATTTGTCGCCAGGGTTTTGATAATTGAGGTGGCAGAACTCCTTTATCATGCTCATATTAAGAGTCTTGCCAAAGCGGCGCGGGCGGATAAAAAGAGAGTTTTTTATCGCTCCGGTACTTAAGAGTTCTTTAAGGTAAGCGGTTTTGTCAACGTAGTAAGCTCCATCACTGATGATTTCAGCAAAATCCTCTCCGCCTTTGTACAACAAAACATCTTTCTTCATAAGAGCCTCACTTGCGCAACTGTTTCCATTTTACCATACGAATGAATGAGTAAACTGACATTGAACAGTTTGAAAAAAATAAATAAATTCGATTAGTCTGATAAAAAACTGAAGATAAATAAACTTTGCTCACAAATCTAAAAAAGCAGCAGAGAAATACATTTATTTGTAAACTGTCCGTATAAGTGGCGTTGATTCTCTGGCATCAGGCGACAGCTACAAGATGCTGACCGTAACCAGCATTGACAGCGGCTCTCTTGCCCTAACCTCAGGAACGACTACTGACAGCTCTACCTTTACCTTAGGTACCACCCTGGAAGGTACTGGTACAGTTACCCTGTCTGATTCCAAGGGAGGCGATAAATACAATACCGTCACCTATACTATTGCCGGACAAAGTCCATCTGGTGGCGGTCAGGATGACATTACGCCAACCAAGCAGTCACATAATGCGGCAATAACCGCCTCAGCAGGAACTGTAGCCTTAAATCAGGGCGTTGATACCTTATCAGCCGCAGCATTCAACCTTGCAAACTCCGGTCACACAAGAGTCCAGGGGTTCTCCTCTGTGGGAGGAGGGACAGCCCGTGCACAAACAGGTTCTCACCTCACCTTAAACTCTTTAAACTTCTCCGTAGGTGTCGGTACCAATGTCAGCACCGATAAAATACGTGTTCTGATAGTGAGAGGAAAACTCTCCTAGCTCAACACCGAACCGGAGAACCGGTTCGGTGTTTTGTCAGGTCCTGGTATGACCTCGTTAACAAAGAGTTCCACTTACTCTTCATTTACGCTTTGCCCTGTCTTTATGTCTGGCGCAGATTTCCTGCCCAAGATCATAAAGCCTACCATTCCTACCAGCAGCATAACTGCGGCAATGCCCATAAATGTCACTGACAAACTGTACAGATCGGAAACAAATCCGATAATGACAGGACCTGCCAGTACCCCGCTGTACCCCAAGGCATTGATGATAGAAATCGTACTCTGAACGGGCAAACCTTTGACAGTTCCGGCAAAGGAAACCAGTTGCGGTACAATATTGGCAGCCCCGATACCAACCACCAGAAAACCTGCGATGGATCCCAGCACATGAGGGATCAGCACCACCATGGCAAAGCCCAGAGAAACAAGGATTGCCCCTAAGGTTACAGTGTTGCGCCGTCCGGTTCTTGTCACCAGGGTATTGCCGACAAGCCGCATGACGGTCATGGCAACGGCAAACGAGGTATAGATAAAGCCTGCAGCTTCCAGACTGATATTACGCTCCTGAGTAACAAAAACTGCCGACCAGCTCATTACCGCACCTTCAATCGAATACATAAAAAAGCACATCACCCCTACCACGATAACGAGAGGCGGAACAAAAAAACGGGGTTTGTCACGCTTGTTCGCAGCAGCTGCATTCTGTACATTACCGCTACCCTGCTCTTTTGTCCTTATATCGCTCAGCAGGTAACGACCACCCAGAAAGACTGCCACAAGAGCCAGCAGCATAATCACAAATGCATCCGAAGCAAGATTTAATCCTAGAGTCAAAAGAGCACTGGCAAGAGCTGAGCCTATCAGAGTACCAAGAGAGTAGCCTCCATGAAAGCCTGACATCAAAGGTTTTTTAAACTGAGCTTCGACCATGACGGCATTGACATTGGAGGAGACATCAACACCTATGCCCATAGCACCGAAAACAAACAGCATCAGAGCACACAGGTAAACATCAGCACTGGTGGCAATGCCTAAAAGAGTAAGGGAGAGCAGCGTGCCACAGATGTAAACGGTGCGTCTGCACCCCAGACGTGAGCAGAGCATGCCGATTACCGGCAAAAAGGCAAATGATCCTAAACCTGAACAGAGGAGTAGCAGTCCCAGATCTCCTTCACTTAAGGCAAAACGGTCTTTTATGTAGGGAACCATCGGTGCCCATGCGGCCTCCAGCGTGCCCAGTACCAGAAAAGAACAGAGATTTGAGCGCTTCATACGGTTTTTGGTCTTTGTATCCATAGGATCTCCTTTTTTTGCACCGCGACTATAGCACAGCAGCAAAAAAGAACATGATTATGTTTAGCAGCTGGTGCTATTCTCTGTTTATTACTGGAAAAGACAGTCATTTAAAAGGAACTGTTCAATGCCCATATACAGGATTCCGTTATCGTCCTGCCATGGGTTTAAATAATCTTTGGTCACAACAATTTTTGAAAAGGAATCAGGGATTCTCTTTAATGATGCTATTTCCTGTTCTTTCTTCTGCGGATCTGAAATACTTAACGCTGACTGAATATAGTATCTGGCACTGCCTTTGTTTACTACAAAGTCCACCTCCAACTGTTTACGGATTTTTTTCCAGAGACATCTTTTGTGTTGTATTCAACTACACCTACATCAACATCCAGACCTCTTCTGATGAGGTCAATATAGAGAATATTCTCCATCAGGTGTGTTTCTTCAAGTTGCCTAAAGCCTAATCTGGCATTTCGCAGACCCGTATCTGAAAAGTAGTATTTTACGGGACTTCCTATATATTTTCTCCCTTTTACATCATAGCGTTTTGCTTTTCTTATTAGGAATGAATCTTCAAAATAATCAAGATACCTTTCAATTGTGTCCGGACTTACAGTCAGCTTTTTCTCGCTCCTGAATGTGTGTAATCATTTCTTTGGAATCGTCAACGTAAGGATTCTTTACCTGAGCTACAAACTGGATTTCATCTATGAAGATATAGTACTTTTTAGAAGTATCATTCAGTCTTTCCCTGAAGTATTTGTCTAGTTCAAATGGATTCCTGTATTTGATATTTTCCTAATTCCTCTAAAGATAAGGTTAATATTTGTTCTTTGGACACTCCGTTAGCTAAAAGGTAATCTCTGTACAAGACAAACAGCAGAACTGATTTTCCGCATCTTCTAATGCCGGTAATAATCTTGATTCTGCCATTATCTTTTTTTGAAATTAGTTTTTCCAAATACTGACGTCTTGAATACATACCAATTCTCTATGCTAATCATGTTGTAGCCATGAATGTGGAATTTTTGCGGATAGGCGCATTTTTTCCACATGGATATAGTGAAACTGAATTATTTTCCTGAAAGATAATACAGAAGGCCTCCCTGAAACTGTCAGGAAGGCCTTCCAAGCTGAGCATTAGTACCACAACAAAAGTCGCGGTATTTTGTCAGGGGCTGATTACATCATACCGCCCATGCCGCCCATGCCACCCATGCCGGCAGCAGCAGCGGCAGCAGCATTGTCAGACTCCTTTCTTGGAGCATCAGCAATCATGCACTCGGTGGTGATCATAAGACCTGCGATAGAAGCAGCATACTCAAGAGCAGAACGGGTTACCTTGGTTGGGTCAAGAATACCCATCTCGATCATGTCACCAAATTCACCTGTTGCAGCATTGTAACCGAAGTTATCAGCACCGTTGCGGACATCATTGGCGATTACGGAGGCTTCCTGGCCAGCGTTGCTTACAATCTGACGCAGAGGAGATTCCATAGCGGTCAGAGCAACCTTGATACCGACGTTCTGATCCTGATTGTCACCAGTCAGGCTGGCAATCTTCTTGGCAACATGAACCAGAGCAACACCGCCGCCTGGAACCACACCTTCCTCAACTGCAGCACGGGTGGCATGCATAGCATCCTCAACACGAGCCTTCTTTTCCTTCATGGCAACTTCGGTTGCAGCACCAACCTTGATTACGGCAACACCGCCGGCGAGTTTGGCAACACGCTCCTGCAGTTTCTCCTTGTCGTACTCAGAGGTGGTTTCTTCGATCTGCTTACGGATCTGGGCTACACGATCCTTGATAGCCTGCTCATCACCGGCACCGTTAATGATGGTGGTGTCATCCTTGGTGATCACAACACGCTTGGCCACACCGAGATCATCAAGAGTGGTCTTCTCAAGTTCCATACCAAGTTCTGAGGAAACAACTGTACCAGCAGTCAGAATAGCGATATCCTGCAGCATGGCCTTGCGACGGTCGCCAAAGCCTGGAGCTTTAACAGCAGCAACTTTGACAATACCACGCATATTATTGACAACCAGAGTAGCCAAAGCCTCAGACTCTACGTCTTCAGCAATGATCAGCAGTGACTTGCCAGCCTTAGCAACGCCCTCAAGGATTGGCAGAATATCACGGATATTGCTGATCTTCTTGTCACACATCAGGATGTATGGGTTTTCAAGTTCAACAGTGCTGGTATCTGGCTTATTGATGAAATAAGGTGAGAGATAGCCACGGTCAAACTGCATACCTTCCACGAGGTCTAACTGATCTTCAAGGCCCTGACCGTCTTCAATGGTGATAACGCCGTCACGACCAACCTTTTCCATAGCATCAGCAATCAGGTTGCCAACAGTTGCATCAGCATTGGCAGAAATTGTACCAACCTGAGCAATAGCCTTCTTGTCCTCGCACTTTACTGACATGGCCTTGAGCTCTTTGACAGCAGCCTCAACAGCTTTGTCAATACCGCGCTTAAGGTCCATTGGATTCATACCGGCAGCTACAGCCTTAACGCCTTCATTAACAATAGCCTGAGCCAATACGGTAGCGGTAGTGGTACCGTCACCTGCTGCATCGTTGGCCTTGGAAGCAACTTCCTTAACCATCTGAGCGCCCATGTTCTGGAACTTGCCTTCAAGTTCAACTTCCTTGGCAACTGAAACACCATCCTTAGTGATCAGAGGAGCGCCATAGCTCTTATCAAGAACAACATTACGACCTTTAGGGCCAAGAGTTACCTTAACAGCATTTGCCAGAAGGTTTACGCCCTCGAGCATCTGAGAGCGGGCTTCATTGCCGAAAAATACCTGTTTTGCAGCCATTTTTACAATACTTCCTATTTAATTGAAAATCTTTAACTTAGTCTTCTACAACAGCCAGAATATCGTTCTCTGAAAGAATCAGAACTTCTTGCCCATCGAGTTTTTCTTTCTTTGAGGCATAGCCTTCGTTGTAAATGACGGTATCACCAACCTTTACACTCATGGCAGCAGTATTGCCATTCTCCAGTAAACGGCCATTACCAACAGCAATTACCTTGCCGCGGGTTGACTTCTCAACATCCTTGCCGGTAAGCAGAATGCCGCCTACAGATTTGGTTTCAACTTCGATTGGCTTGACGATAACGCGATCATATAAAGGAACTAATTTCATAATTGCTCCGCGGTCTGTCTACCGCATAATCTTTCAGTCGGCATCGGGGCCCGACTGTCACCCCGTTTCGCCAAAGCGAAACCTTAACTTTTTTTGAACATTTATCTAAATGGGGACTGTTTTTGGGTATTCAAGACAAAAAAGCAAAAATTTTAATTTTTTTTGCTTTTTTACGTGCATGGTCTATGGCGAATTGACAACGGAACGGCTTTTGAACCACAACAGATCAGTCCCAAGGATGATGGTTCAACTTCATTTTAAGCAGTTGACTGCCTATAATAGAACCGTTAGTGGAGATGCCTGTTATGAAGAAAATTGCTACCTCAGAAAACATCGAAAATTTCAGTCAGCACGACTATATCTACATCGATAAGACTGAGTATATCTACAACCTCATTGAAAACAATGAGCGGGTTTTCTTCTCGCGCCCTCGCCGCTTTGGCAAATCCCTGACCTTAAACACCATCGGCACTCTCTTTGAAAAGGGAGTTGACCCTTACTTCAGGGGGACGTGGATTTACGATAAGTGGCAGCAGAATAAATATCCTGTGTTGCACTTGAGTTTCCTTAAATTCTCGGTTACAGACTTTGAGGAATTCAAACATAACTTCAACAATGAGCTTTACAAATTCATGAAAGCTCAGACCATAACCGGAGTAATTGACAGCGATAGTCCTCACGTACTGCTTGGCAACATGCTGTCAGCCCTGCCTGACGGGATGAAGATAGTTTTGCTTATCGACGAGTATGACTGTCAGCTTTCTGCCAACATCAATAACCCTGAGCTTTACGAAAAGTTTCGTATCTGTATCCGAGAAATCTATGCCACGTTAAAAGGAGAACCACATATCAGGTTTCTCGCAGTCACCGGAGTCACGAGACTTAAGGATGTCTCCATCTTTTCGGTAGGCTCTGACATAAAGGATC
>JAGBLM010000055.1 GCA_017635415.1 Succinivibrio sp.
CTATCCACTTCTTTCAGCTATCACGTCACCATGACCACCTTGTGGATTCGCTAAGTCTTCCCATTAGCGGGCGACTTCGGGACTCACACCCTACAGATAATGCCCATGCTGAGCACACATGAAAAAAGCTGGATTATTAGTCCAGCTTTATATGTGAGCGCAGATCTGAACTACATCACAATTCCGACCTGTCGCTGCGCAGCAAATATTACTTTGACTGACCGCCAAAAGCACCGAAAGCGCCGAAACGCTTCTTGAATGCCTCAACACGTCCGCCGGTGTCAACAATCTTCTGCTTACCAGTAAAGAATGGATGGCACTTTGAGCATACGTCCAAAGACAGATCATGACCAACAGTTGAACGGATCTGGAAAGTATTGCCACAGGAGCACTTTACATTTACCAGCTCATAATTTGGATGAATATTAGCTTTCATTGAAATCCTCAATGCGTGTCGCCCTTTCGGCCACATAAAGCGTCGAACACCACACGCCAACAATAGAAAAAGAGTGGCGACATAATAAGCCAATTCGCCCAAAGATGCAACGTTTATTCAGTATTAATTTTCCGAATCCTCACAGTACCGCAACAGTCAACATTGTGATGGATTAACTCATCCTAATGACTTAAAATATGTCTATGTTTCCATAAGAACATTCTGTGAATGCTCATCCGATGCTATTGTCCCAAGATTGACATGTCTGAATCCCTTTTTTCTCTAGTAAGAGTCGCCGTCAACCGGCCGCTTTTCCAGACTTTTACCTACAAAGTTCCGCATAGAGATAACGATCTGTTAAAAGGTCGACGAATTAAGGTGAATTTTGCCGGTTCAGAACAAATCGGCATCATTCTTGAGGATATAACAGATAAATGCGGGAGTGATGAAGAGACTCTCAGTAAAGTAAAAAGCGGTGAACTTCTTGATAATACTCCAATTCTTGATGATGACATCCTGAAAATGGTGACCTTTGGCAGCAGTTACTATCATTATCCTATCGGTCAATGCCTGTGGACTGCACTGCCTAAAATCTTAAGGGATGGCGGCGTGTATGCCTATGAGGCCATACCGGGTCTTGAACTGATTGCTGACAGCGACAGTTCTTGCGCTAAACTCCGTTCTCCCGAACAGAGGGAAATCATTGAGGTTCTCAAGGCAGGTCCTGTCAGACGGAAAATACTCAGAGAACGGGGTTTTAGCAGTCAAAGCGAAAATGCACTCATAAAAAAAGGTCTCGTCAGGAAAATTAACCTGGAGCAACCACAACAGCACTGGCAGGATAATCTTGCGCATTTACGCAACGAGTTGCCACCTGATCCTAATGACGAGCAGCAACAGGCCATCGACACCATTGCCGCTAAGAAAGGTTTTGGCGTTTTCCTGTTAAACGGCATCACCGGTTCCGGGAAAACCGAAGTTTATCTGAGGGTTATTGAACAGGTCCTCAGAGGAGGTAAAGCCGTACTGGTCCTGGTACCGGAGATAGCGCTTACTCCTCAGACCTTCAGTCGTTTCTACAGACGCTTCAATGTTCCTGTTGCCTCGGTACACTCGCAGCTGTCTGACCGGGAAAGACTTGATGCCTACCTTGACATGGCAAAAGGGAGTGCCGCGATCCTCATTGGAACAAGAACGGCACTTTTTACCCCCATACCTAACCTCGGCCTGATTGTTCTTGATGAGGAACACGACAGTTCATTCAAACAGTCAGACGGTTTCCGTTATCATGCCCGTTCTCTTGCCTTAATAAGGGCTCAGCAGATAGGATGCCCCGTCATACTCGGTTCGGCAACTCCTAGTCTTGAGAGTATTGCCAACGTGCAAAAAGGCAATTTCATACAACTTAAACTCACTCTCCGGGCAGGAGGCGCAAAACGCCCTGATTTTAATATCATCGATTTACGCCACGAACCGGTAACAGACGGCCTGAAGGCAGGAATCAGCAGAACACTTGAAGATAAAATCGGCGAGGAAACAGCAAAAGGCAATCAGGTACTGCTCTTTCTCAACCGCAGAGGATTCTCCCACCATCTGCTCTGCCATCAGTGCGGACACGTCTTCTGCTGCCCAAACTGCGACACTGTACTCACCGTACATCACGCAGACGGGAGGTTACACTGCCATATATGCGAAAATTCATTTCCCATTCCTGGTCAATGCCCTGTCTGCAAGAGCGGAGAACTTGACGAATCCGGCTTTGGCACTGAGCAGGTGGAACAGTTTCTGACCAGGCGGTATCCCGATACCGGACTTGAGCGCATCGATAGAGATAATGTCACCAACAAGGTTCAGCTTGAAAAGCATCTTGAAAAAATACGTAACGGGCAAAGTCAGATCCTGCTTGGCACACAGATGATTGCCAAAGGTCATGATTTTCCTAACGTCACGCTGGTGGGCATACTCGATGTGGATTCCGGTCTTTTCTCTGATGATTTCAGATCACTTGAACTTACAGCTCAGCTTTTAACTCAGGTTGCAGGTCGTGCCGGACGAGCACTGAAAAACGGTACGGTTTATCTGCAGACCCATTATCCAGACAACCTTTTAATCAATCAGATTACCGATCCTGCCTGTTCATACGATGATATAAGCACTACTCTGCTTGAGAGCAGAAGAAAACTTAAGCTTCCGCCATACTATCATCAGGCCTTTCTCCTGAGCAACAGCACCGACAGAAAGAAAGCGCATTATCTGCTCACTGAACTGCTGACCGCCATTCGACCTCTTATGCGGGAATACCCTGATGTCACAGCCACTCCGGTACTATCTGACAAAATCGAAAAAAGACACAGTCGCTATCACTTTCATGTTCTGCTCTCCTCATCTTCAAGGCAGTCGCTCTCTTCAGTTTTAGACGGAATAATTCTGCTTCTGAAAAACATGTCCTTAAAAGGGGATGTGCGTTTTGCCGTTGAGGTTGACCCCTTAAGTTCATCTCCCGGTTGAAAGAGCAGAATAAGGTATTGAGTGACAGAACACGGCAGATTAGAATAGTCTCTCTATAAGTGGCAGGACAAACTCGCACCGAAAAGTATTGTGCGGCAAAAAATTGATACAATACTGCACAGCATCTTTTGATGATTAACTGATTTGCGATAATTACCAGTCTCGACCTCACAAGGACTTTTCCTTACGGAAAACTCCTGCGCAAGGATTTTTTGATGAAAGAATATATAGAAGAAATACTGAAACAGAGTATTAAAGTTATCGATGACACTCATGAAGTTGATGTGTCAATGCTGAAGAATATACGTGTAGATAGAACAAAAGATCTTGCCCACGGTGACTTTGCCAGCAATGCAGCAATGGTTCTGGCCAAGACTCTGCACAAAAATCCGCGTCAGCTTGCCCAAAGTATTATTGATAACCTGCCAAAGGACGAGCGTATTGCTAAAGTTGAAATCGCAGGACCGGGATTCATCAATTTCTTTATCAATAAGGACTATGTTGCCTCACTGCTTGCAGAGATGTCCGCAGATGATCACCTTGGCGTCAGCAAAGTCAGCAGACCACAGAATATAGTTGTCGACTATTCTGCACCAAATGTTGCCAAAGAGATGGCTGTTCACCATATCCGTTCCACGGTTATAGGTGATGCAGTGGTACGTGTTCTCGAGTTTCTGGGAAACAATGTCATCCGTGCCAATCACATTGGTGACTGGGGTACCCAGTTTGGCATGTTGATAGCCTATCTTGAAAGAAAAGAAAGTGAGCAGAATTCATCGATGGACCTCAGCGATTTTGAGGCCTTCTATCGTGAAGCTAAGGCGTGCTATGACGCAGATGAGAAATTTGCGGAAAAAGCCCGTCATTACGTGGTTCTCCTGCAGGGTGGCGATGAATACTGCCAGAAAATGTGGAGAAAGCTCGTCAAGATGACGATGGATCAGAACCAGCTCCTCTACCGTCGCTTGGATGTTACCCTGACCGATAAGGATACGATGGGTGAGAGCCTGTATAACGACATGCTTCCGCAGATCGTCTCCGATCTTGAACAGAAGGGACTTGCCGTAGAAGATCAGGGCGCTATTGTGGTTTTCCTTGATGAATATAAGAATAAGGAAGGCCAGCCTCTTGGCAATATCATCCGCAAAAAGGATGGCGGTTACCTGTACACCACAACCGATCTGGCATGTGTGAAATACCGCATCGATCATTTTAAGGCTGACCGTATTCTCTATTTCACTGATTCACGTCAGGCCCAGCACCTTGAATCAACCTGGGCCATAGCCAAACTCGCCGGTTATATTCCGGACACAGTCTCGGTCGAGCACTGTCCTTTCGGCATGATGCTGGGTAAAGACGGGAAACCGTTCAAAACCAGAAGTGGGGGTACAGTGAAGCTTCGCGATGTTCTTGATGAGGCGGAATCGCGTGTCAACAACATGCTCGAAGAGCGCCACAACCCTCTGCAGGGAGAGGAACGACAGGAGGTCATCCATAATGTTGCCATCGGCGCAGTAAAATATGCAGATCTGTCAAAGAACCGTACCACTGACTACGTTTTTGACTGGGATCAGATGCTCTCCTTTGAGGGCAATACCGCTCCGTATCTGCAGTATGCCTACAGTCGTATCAGAGCAATATTCAGAAAGACCGAGGAAAAACCGGGCAGAATAATTATTGCTACCCTAGCAGAGGATGAACTTGCAACCAAACTGCAGTCATTCTCTGATGCGGTATACGCTGTCGCAGATAAGGCAATGCCGAATATTCTGTGTACCTATCTGTATGAACTTGCTGAAAGCTTTATGAGATTCTATGAACGCTGTCCGATCCTCAAATCTGAGGTCTTAACCGATCAGCGCAGAAGTCGTCTTGCACTCTGTGAACTGACCGCCAAGGTTCTCAAACAGGGACTCAACCTCCTCGGTATCAACGTGATGGAGCAGATGTAATGCCATTCAAAGGCTTAAAAATACCAAAACCTACCGCCAATCCAAAGCAGATCAGAAAAATTCTGCTTGAGGCCGGTATAGGTATGCTTGCTGTAGTTTTTATCTCACTTGGTGTTTACCTCTTTGAGGGACATGAACCAGAAGAACATGCTACTATTTCGCAGGATGTTGTGGCTTCAACAGGTAAAGAGGAGTCAGATGCTAAAAATCAGACCACTTCAGTACCGGGAAGCAACACGTTCCCTACGGATACTGCCGCTTCTCTTGAAAGACAGAAACAGGAACTGCGTGATAAAGCAAAGGCGGTGGAATATGCCAACACGCCCAAGGGTTATGGACACGAAGATCCAAACCTTGGAGTAATAGACGCGGATGACCCACCTGGACTCATTGAAAACGGTGGAGAGAGCAGACAGCTTTACTGCGGAGCCTTCATGGATGTAAAACTTGCTGATGAGGCCAAAGCCAAAGCAGCCATGGTAGGTATAAATTCAAAAATTGCCCGTTTCCGCGGAATGTATATCCTCGTTATCGGTCCTTATAAAAACCGCGAACTGGCAACAGCTGATTTCAATAAGTTGCACGATGCCGAAATATTCGACCAGTGTACACTCTATGGTATTTAAGTTAGGAGCGGCAGTAAGCAGCTGCTGAATAATATTGACTACTATTGTAACTGTAAGAAGAAACAATATCGTCGCCATGGGCGGCGATGGTCAGGTTACCCAAGGACAGACTTCCATTCTCAAGGGTAATGCCATCAAGGTACGCAAGATCTACCACAACAAGGTCCTCGCCGGCTTTGCCGGGTCTACAGCAGACGCAATGACCCTGCTCGATCTTTTTGAACAGAAACTCGAGGAGCATCAGGGAATTCTTGACCGATCCTGTATTGCTCTGGCCAAAATGTGGCGTACAGACCGGGCACTGCGCAAACTGGAAGCCCTGCTGCTGGTAGCAGATGCAAAGGCTTCCTTTATGCTTACCGGTACAGGTGATGTCATCAGGATGGATGATGATATTCTGGCAACCGGTTCAGGCGGCAACTATGCTCTTGCGGCCGCCAGAGCGCTTTTTGAGAACACCGACCTTGGTGCAGAACAGATCGTGCAAAAAGCGCTAACCATAGCAGGACAGATCTGCGTCTTCACCAACCAGAATCAGACCATCGAAACACTTGATTATTCTGACAAAGCATAAGAAAGCAAAGAGAGCATGGATTTATGAGTGCTGAACTTACACCAAGAGAAATTGTCAACGAACTTAACAGATATATTATCGGACAGAAAGAGGCTAAACGGGCAGTAGCCATTGCTTTACGTAACCGCTGGCGCAGAATGCAGATCAATCCTGAACTGCGTACTGAGATTGTGCCTAAAAATATTCTGATGATAGGTCCGACCGGTGTCGGTAAAACCGAAATCGCCAGACGTCTTGCTAAACTTGCCCGCGCCCCTTTCATCAAAGTTGAAGCCACCAAATATACCGAAGTAGGCTATGTCGGCAAGGACGTGGAGTCTATCATCCGCGACCTTACTGAAATCTCAATGAAACTTGTCAGGGAGGAGGCATTCAAGCACAACAAGGTCAAAGCAGAAGACGCTGCTGAAGAAAGAATCCTCGATGTCCTACTTCCGACACCAAGTGCAACGCCTGAAGAAAAAGCGGCTAATTCTGCCAGGCAGATGTTACGCAAACAGTTAAGGGAAAATGCTCTTGATGATAAAGAAATCGAGATTATGGTCGCCGATGGCGGTCCAAGTCTCAATATCATAGGCGGCAATGCCGCTATCGAGGATGTTACCAATCAGCTGCAGAGTTTCTTCAGCAATATAGGTGCAGGCAGAAAGGTTTCACGTAAAATGAAGGTCAAAGATGCCTTCAAACAGTTAACCGAGGAAGAGGCGGCAAAACTTGCTAAACCTGAGGAAATGAACGACAAGGCGATTGCTCTTGCTGAAAACAGCGGCATAGTCTTTATCGATGAAATAGACAAGATCTGCCAGAATTCCTCAGGAGATCGTGGCGAAGTTTCTCGTCAGGGCGTACAGCGTGACCTGCTGCCGCTTATTGAGGGCTGTACTGTCAGCACCAAATACGGTATGGTAAAGACCGACCACATCCTGTTCATAGCCTCAGGAGCGTTCCAGATTTCAAAACCTTCTGACCTGATCCCGGAACTGCAGGGTCGTCTGCCTATCAGAGTTGAGCTCAATGCACTGACCACTGATGATTTCAAACGCATTCTCAGAGAACCGCATAATTCTCTAACCAAACAGTATGAGATGCTGCTGAAAACCGAAAACGTCACTATATCCTTTGAGGACAGTGCCATTGATAAGATAGCCGAAGATGCCTATCTGGTGAACGAAAGAACGGAAAACATCGGTGCCCGCAGACTTCACACTCTGATGGAGAAGCTGCTTGACGACATTTCCTTTGAAGCTCCTGATAAGGCAGGAGCCAGTATTGTTATCGACGACAAGTATGTAGATGAGCATCTTGCAGACCTGATCATCGACGAAGATAAAAGCAGGTATATACTCTGATGAATAATAATCAGGAAACAGAACAGGTTACGACTTTAAGTCCCCGAGAGGAGCAGCTCCTCAAAGAACTTCACACACTCACAGAACTTGCAGACAGAGTGGCACAGAAACTGTCAACCACTGAACAGACACTGTATGCCCGTGAGGCTGAAGTTAATGATCTGCGCCGTAGCATGATCGAACTTAAAGAGGAAAATCAGCATCTGAAAGAAGTTCTACAGACCTGGAGACAAAGGCTTGATGCCGTATTAAACCAGTTAAAAGCAATTAACTAGCGAACAATTCTCCTGCCCTGGCAGGAGAATTCCCGAAATTGCGGTTACCGCCACCGCTAAAACCACCGCACCGCAGAACAGTTGTTTTTGAGAGTTCTCAGTGTACTGTCCGCAGTTTCAAATGCTGTTATACCTCTTATACTGGGGCAAGGCCAGAACAACAGTCCCCCAAACAGCGGATCTGGGCTTTTATTTATAGGACAGAACGACACTGCTACTTTAGGTCTTCTTGCGCACCGTCGACCTCATTATCACAAAAAGAACCGCCCCCAGCAGTGATCCTGAAAGAATACTTATCAGATAATCAAGAGGATTAACCGCCAGCGGAATGACAAATATTCCGCCATGAGGAGCACAGACAGCACAACTGTAGTACATAGACAGAGCCCCCGCAGCAGATGAGCAGAGAACACAGGCAAGACGCATTTTCACCGGAGATACCGCCAGATAGGGATATACTCCCTCGGTAATAAACAGAAAACCTTTACTGATTGTTTTAAAGGCTATCTTTTTCTCCTCAATCGAAAACAGCGGTCTGCCGATAATCCCTGCCGCCACCCCCGCAGCAATAGGAGGCGTCATTCCTCCAGCCATAACTGCCGCCATCACATAACTGCCAGAACCTATTTCCGGCAGACAGTCAGCAAGCAGCAGCACACCTGTGGCATAGGCCATTTTATTGCACGGTCCGCCCATATCAGCAGACATCATCCCCCCCAGAAGCGCCCCTAGAAGAATCAGGACCGCAGGTCCGGACTGTCCGAGCAGGATTTCTATTTTCTCGTCAATAAATCCTGAAGGGATATTGGTCACGAACTGGACAAGCAGAGTCGTACCCAGCGCACCAAGGAGCGGATAAACCAGCAAAGCGAACATAGCGTCGTGACCTTTTAAAAAACGCAGGGCAAATCTTGAGGCCAGAAAAGCGACTCCACCGCCCATAAAGCCGTTAACCACCGCACCTACCACACCGGTATTGGCCATATCCGCCATAACACCGCCGGTAAAACCTGCCACCAGGGCTGTTCTGCCACCAATGGAGAAAGAAATAAAGGCACTTAAAACAGGGAACAGCAGTGTACCGATGCTGTAGCCGATAGTATCCAGAAACATACCCAGACTGGTTGCCTTGATAAAGTCAAATCTGGCTATCGCCGAGAGAATTCCTGCAGTGGCAGCAAGTGGCAGAATATAGGTAAGACCGCTCATCAGATGACGATACAGTCTCATCGGTACAGAACTGTTTTCCGTTGTCTGACCGCCGATCCTGTACTCAGGACACTCAGAACTTAAAGCCTTTTTTAAGAGTTCCTCAGGTTTTCTGATACCGTCAACCACGCCCACACGGACAAGCGGTTTACCGATAAAACGATCCATGTCCACAGCACGATCTGCTGCAACAATGACCGCTCTGGCGTTGGCAATATCCTCAGGGAGCAGTCTGTTTCTGTTGCCAGCAGCGCCATCGGCTTCAACCTTGACTGACAGTCCCAGTTCTTTGGCTTTATGCTCAATGGCCTCCGCAGCCATGTAGGTGTGCGACAGACCGGCAGGACAGGCGGTTACAGCAACAACATCATAGCGCGAGCCAAGCGCAGCGCTCAGGTTCTGACTGTGCTCCTTCTGAACCTGATGTTCCTGATTCTCCTCAATTGATTTTTCCGCCTCATCAATAGCCTGCATAAACTCTTCAGGTGACTGCGCCTCAATCAGTCTCCTGCGGAAAGTCTCATCAATCAGCAGAGAGGACAGGTGCGCAAGAACGTCAATATGTTCATCCGTTGCCTTGTGCGGTGAGGCTATCATGAAGAACAAATAGGCTTTCTGTCCGTCGATGGAATCAAAATCGACTCCGGTTCGCACAACCATGGCGGCAAGACTGAGTCTGTTGACTCCCGCACTTTTGGCGTGAGGTATTGCCACTCCGTCACCCAGACCGGTTGAACCTTTACCCTCACGTTCAAAAACGGCACGGCAGTATCTTGCCGGGTCATTAAGACTGCCGCTTTTTGACAGCAAAGCCACTAAATGATTGATAGTTTCCGTTTTCGTATACGGAGAACTATTCAGGTTTACAGACTTAATATCCAGCAGATCTCGAATGCGCATGTTGTTTGTGTACTCTTTAACTGTTTCTGTCACATTTTAACAGAACAAAAGAAACTGCCTTTTTTTATAGTTCACAAAGCGATTATTATTATTTTGTCTTATTGACGAGCGCTGTTATGAACTGGCGGGACCTCGGTATCGAACCTTATTCCGTCCCTGGTTTCGTGATTATCAGGTTCCATGTGCAGAGAAATATCAGCATCAGGATAGATTTTCTCCAGCGATTCCTCGGCCCTGCTGGCTATGTTATGGGCATCGTATAGGGAAATATCGCCGGCAATTACCAGATGCCCCTGAATATAGGTCTGAGGACCTGCCCTTCTGGTTTTCAGATCATGTATGGACTCCACACCATTCACAGCGATAATCGTCTGTCTGATGGTCTGAATCTCCTCTAAGGGCAGTGAACGGTCAAGCAGAGTGTTGGTCGCCCTGATACCTATCTGCACCGCTCCCTTCAGGATCAGAAGACCGATGATCGCGGCAAAAATACCGTCCGACCAGAGCATGCCACGCAGACTGAGCACTAATGCGACAATAACGCCGGTATTGAGCAGCAGATCTGAAACAAAATGCAATCTGTCAGCACCTATAGCTTCGCTTCTGGTCCTTTTATACACATAAGACTGAAAGAGAACCAACAGCAGAGTCAGGACCATGGTTATAGCGCTGACGGTAATCGCCGCCTCCACATGCTGTACTGTCTGCGGGTGCATAAACCGCTCTACACCGTGAGCAATCAGCAATACTGCCGAACCGCCTATAAAGGCAGCCTGAGCAAGGGAGGCAAGAGACTGTGCCTTGAAATGACCGTAGCGGTGATCTCTGTCGGCAGGCGCCATGGAATACTTTAAAGCCAGCAGATTAACAACCGAGGCTAGACTGTCAAAGAGTGAATCCGTAAGAGAGGCAAAAATACTTGATGAGGAACTCATCATCCAGACTGCCAGTTTGATAAAAACACATAAAGCCGCCGTCGACACCGAAGCCAGACCGGCAAGCATCACCAGTTTCTTATATGTACGAAGATTCCCATCACTCACGCTCTCGTCCTTAACCGTGTGAAGCGGTAGACAGTTTTTTTAATTATATTTTTCAGATTTCTTCTGCCAAATGTTAGAGATTTTATAATAGATCTTGTATCAGCGTCAGGAATTTTTAATTATGTTGAACCGTATCCTTCGTAAAATCTTTTACTGGCCAATCAGGCTTACGGCAACATGTGATACCGTACCGCTTGAACCAATGAAGACTCTGAATATCGACAAAAATAAGCCGATTGTTTATCTTACCGTGTCTTCATCACTGGGCAATCTGCTTACCATTGAGAGACTGACCCAGAGGCTGGGACTGCCCTCACCATTCTCTCCGCTGTATATAGGGAATACCAAGGTCAAACGCCTGGCTTACCTGCGCCGACCGAGATTTTTCAGTTCCAAACCCTACTACGCGGATATGATGCCGCTTTTCAATCAGTGGTCAGAGGTCACCGACAAGAGCGGTGAAGATCTGCAGATCCTTCCTATCACTGTACTGTGGAGCAGGAACCCAAGTTATGAGGGTCTGTCCCTGGGCGGGATAAATCATCCTACGCCTATTTGGAAAAAGTTTTTTATCCTGACTTTTTTCGGTCACGATAACTGTACCATCGTAACCGAGCCGGTGCGCCTTAGTGTTCTCAAACAGCGTCTTGAACACAGCAATAATCCGGATCTGTTACGACGGTTCGTCGAACTGTTTTTCTTAAAAACAGCCCGCTCTGTCGTCGGCAAAGCCTTCCCTAATCGGCACAGACTGATTCTGGATTTAATTAAAAGACCGGCGGTAAAGGCTGCGATCAGCAAAGAGGCGGTACGTTTATCGCAAAGCGAGGAAGAGGTAACAAGACAGGCCTACGATATCTACAATGTCATGGTCGCGGATACCCGCTACCCGTTGCTCAAATTCCTCAACAGAATCATCTCCTGTATCTGGAACCATATCTACCACGGTCAGACCATTATGGGAGCGGATAAGGTCAGACAGCTGGTGCAGAACGGCTATGAGATAATCTATATTCCCTGCCACCGCAGTCATATGGACTATATCCTGCTCAGTTATGTGATTTTCCATGAAGGTCTGCCCATCCCCCAGATTGCCTCTGGCGACAATCTGAATTTTTTCCCGGTAGGTCCGCTTATCAGACGCTGCGGTTCTTACTTTATCCGCCGCAAGATGAAAGGTGATGATTTTTACATCACCCTGTTCAGTGAGTATCTGAGCATCCTTTTTGAACGCGGCTATGCAACCGAGTTCTTCATTGAAGGCGGTCGCTCCCGTACAGGAAGGACTCTGCCGCCTAAAACAGGAATGGTGGCTATGACCGTCGAATCACAACTGCGCGGAATCGAAAGACCGATTGCCTTTGTGCCGACGTATCTTGGCTATGAGCATGTCTCCGAGGTTGGCTCCTATATGAAGGAGCTTAACGGTCAGGAAAAACAGAAGGAAAGCGCCAAGCAGCTGCTAGGTATTTTCAAGCGCATGCGCTATTACGGACGCGGCTATGTGACCTTTGGCGAACCGGTAATAGTTCCAAGATTCCTCAATGAAAATGTTCCATCCTGGCGGGATTACATCGACCCTACCGGAACCAGGCCAAAACCGGACTGGCTTTTCGGCACGGTCAACAGCATGGCTAGGCAGATTATCATCAACCTGAACAAGTCTGCAGTGATAAACGGTATTAACCTTTGCGCTCTGGCGATCATCAGCGATCAGGATCATATGATGAGCATGCGTATGCTACGCAATTGCATCAACCTCTACCTGAAACTACTCAAAGTTTCAGGACAGACCCGCTCGCTGCCTGAATCAACCGTAGGAACCCTGATTGATCAGGCACTGGAACTCAATAAATTCCATGTCTATGACGTGGGCGACGACATGAAGGTCGTCCGCCCTAGTCACGGTCAGACCCTGCAGCTGACCTACTTCCAGAACAATATTGTCCATCTGTTTGCTCTGCCAGCCCTAGTGGCCAGCATTATTATCCGTAACGGTCATCTGCCACGAGAGGATGTCCGTGTACATACACGTTCCCTGTTCTACTTCCTAAGACATGAACTGTTCTGTCCTGTCACCGAAGACGAACTTGATCCACAGATAGAGGCTTATATCGACTGTTTTATCCATGAGGGCTACATAACCCAGAGTGGCGACATGATTTATCTTTCCGGAGATAATTTTGAGGAATTCTATGTGTTAAGTCACTCCATTCATCTCAACCTTATCCGCTATCTTGTTGCGGTAACAGCCCTCAAGCATACTCACGATGACACCCTCAAGGTCACTGACTTTGTCAAGAAGTGCCTTGTCTATGCACGCAGACTGCCGATGGAGGTCACTAATAACTCCCCTGAATTTGCTGATCCTATCCTCTTTAGGATAATGTGTGATACATTGATTAGACACAGTTATATCTTCATCAATGAAGATAAAACCATAAGAATTAATCCGGAAAAACTCATGAAACTGACCAGAGCAGCCGAACCTCTGCTGGGGGCAAGGGACGTTAAGATCCTAAACGGCAGTCCTGCATACTATGACCCTGAACATAATCAGGATGTCAGATCCTGAGTCGATAATAAAATGCACCTGCACAGTACGCTGTCAGACAGGTTAAGGAGCTAACAAAATGACCAAGTATCTTATTGCGCTTTTTCTAGGCCTTTGCTTATCCACCGCCGCTATTCCTGCCCTGGCATCAGGACACGGTGAACCGGAACCTGAGGTTGAGGATGTTCCGGCTGAACCTGAGGTCAGTTACTACACCATCAATCCTGATTTCACCACCAACGTGGCTACACTTAACCCTCGTGAAAAACCGCATTATATACGTGTCAAAATGAGTCTTATGCTCAGTGACAGCGCCGATACCCCAATTGTAACGGAAATGGAGCCGGTAATTAAGGATGCGGTCGTATCAGTTCTTGGAGCAAAGGACTTTTCCACTGTTTCAAGCAACTCAGGACGTGAGAAAATCCGCGCTGAATGCCGCGAGAAGATTGTGGCCATCATGCAGGATAAAATCGGCCGTCAGGTCGTCGATGACGTGCTCTTTTTAAACTACATGTATCAGTAAGAACTGCTCCTCCACTTCGTTAGGGTGGGGCTCGCCAGTTTATTACATCCTGTTGTGTCGCATAGATAAAGTCCTGTCTGCATTTGACGCAGACAAGACTTGTGAAAAGTTCGGTGTAGTGCTTTGATTATTTCCTGAAAATATTCGCCTTAAAATCGATAAGAGCGCGCACCATACCCACCAGTAAGCCTCCAACATGACAGAAGTTGGCAATGCCGCTGAGCAGGAAACCAAACAGAATAAAAATCACGCTGACGGTCAGCAATCCTCTGGGGAACGCCAGAGATTGCGGCAGATCCGCTCTTCTGCTGATTACGCCCATATAACCAATGACCCCGTACACCACTCCGGACATACCACCAAAGATATCACCGCCGTGCATAAAGCCGTACTGCAGCACATTTGAAACCAGAGCAGTCTCAAAGAAAAGTTCAATCAGTTTGAACGCACCGCAGTGACGCTCAACAGGTCTGGCCAGAGCCTCCCACATGACTAGATTGAAGGCGATATGGATGAGACCGAAGTGCAAAAAGGTCGGTGTCAGCAGTCTGTAGTAATCATAAGGCGCACTAATTTCCTGCAAATGATTTAAAGAGAAAAGGTTGATGAAGATTTCCTCATCAAGGTACATGCCTATGAAAACGAGCAGACAGATCATCTCAATAATGGAAGTCACTGACAGAGGATCCCAAGACAGGGTACCAAATGACCAGGCCCTGATCTGTTTCTCTGTTTTAACTTCCTTGCCACGGTTCCAGGAAGCCTGCACATATTTCTGCGCATACGGACTGTCGGCATATGACACCAACTCCCTTTTGGCGCGCGGTACGTCCTCTTCCTTAGCAACAGCAACAATAAAGGCCGCGCTTGCGCCCGGTCTTGCTGAAGCTTTGATCCCTATGGAATTTAAATAATCGCAGAAGGTCAAAGCCTTCTCCCGCGGCAGAAGGCAGACCTCATACGGATATTCGTCGTCTATTATTTGGAATTCAGCCATTTCATGTATTCTGCTACACCTTCGGCGACAGTCTTAAATTCCACATCGCAGCCTGCGGCGCGTAATTTGGACAGATCAGCCTGAGTAAAACACTGATAGTGACCGACAAGATGCTCAGGGAACGGCACGTATTCAATTTCACCGCGGTTATGGTATTTGATGACCGCCTTGGCAATATTGGAGAAAGGTTCAGCTCGACCGGTACCGCAGTTGTATATGCCGGACCTGCCCTGATGCTCATAGAACCAGACATTAACCTTGGCTACATCACCGACATAGACAAAATCACGCATCTGTCCACCGTCAGGGTAACCCATACAACCCTTGAACAGTTTTGGATTCTCGCCCCTTAACATCTGATTGTTGAGATGGAAGGCTACACTTGCCATGGAACCCTTATGCCCCTCGCGTGGTCCGTAAACGTTGAAATAACGGAAGCCGCAAACCTGGGATTTCAGACGAGGCAGACGACGGCGAACATATTCGTCAAACAGAAATTTTGAATAACCGTAAACATTAAGAGGACCTTCATTCTCTCTGCCCTCAACAAAGGTATCATTGCCGCCGTAGGTTGCCGCAGAAGAGGCATAGAAGAACGGTATACGATGTGCTGTAGCAAACTCAAAAAGATCTACGGTATATTCATAGTTGTTTTTCATGACATACCTGCCGTCCCATTCTGTGGTAGAAGAGCAGGCCCCCTCATGGAATATGGCTTCGATATTGGCACAGCCGTAACGGGCATCAAAGGCCTGTTCGTCCTTGACAAGACTGAGGAAATCAACCTTGTCAATATAGTCAGCAATATCAAGATCTACAATATTGACGAACTTGTGACCATCCGTAAGATTATCCACCACCAGGATATCTCTTATACCTCTATCGTTAAGCTCCTTAACGATATTAGAGCCGATCATGCCGGCACCACCGGTAACAATAATCATAACTAATCCTTAATAAACAAATACTGAACCATTATATTACATGTCGGGACATTGACTCATTATTAAGAATGCACCAGGCCAAAACTCAGTGCCCTCTCATCCGCAGAAATTCATCAAGGGCATTCAGTTCCGCCGTGAAATTGAGATGATCGTTCTGACGCAGATATCTGTTTTCATCCTCAAAGGCTTTAGCCAGTCGGGCGAGAACCTCAGAGGCGCGCTGCAGAACATCGACTGAGCCCTTATCCTGACTGCCGTCAAACCTGAGACTTTGCCTGACTATCTCCTCAACATGCTTAAGATATCGCCGCAAAAAGCCTTCTGCGGTCTGCCGATCCTCAGGATCATTGCGCATCTGTCCAACCATCTGGTGTACCGCATTAATGATTTTTTCAAGATTGGCACCAAGAGGCGGTGGCAGTTTCTGCATTGAGATCAGAAGAGCATCTGCCTTCTCCTCATATACGGACAGTTCATCCTTAGTTTTAGGATTAGGCTTGTCAAACTTGCTCATCTTAACTTTAAGATTATTATTAAAATCGTTGAGATCACAAACGACACTTTCGGTGGCCAAATCCATCAGTTTATCTGTCTGCTGCAAACCCTTCTTTAAAAAATCGGAGCCTGCAGGCAGCGGACCGCCCACCATCGCCTTTTCAAGGCCGGCAAGTTTGTCATCAAGATTATCAAGCCCCGCAAGCAGTTTCCGATCCCAAAGAGCCTGCTTATCAAGACTTGTGTATCTGCGCAGGTTACTTAGCAGACTGTCAAGCGCCGTTTTAACCGCATCGGCCAGCAGGGGTGAACCGCCCAGTTTTTCAAAGCGCAGACACAGTCTTTCAAACTTCTGCCTGTTCTGCTGCCGCTGTGAGAGATTGATGGCAAAACGATGCACAAGCACACCGATTAAAGAGACCACAGGAAAGGTCAGCAGAGACTCCCAGAAATAGAAAACATCGGACCACAGCAAAAGCGCACAGAGCAAAAACGGCAGACCAACCCAGTCCCACAGCATTTCATTTTTCAGTGCAAAAAGGCGCTGCACAAAGGTCTGAGCGCCACCAAACAGCAGGGCCGGCTGCCATGGTAAACCGGTAGTAACTGCCGCAACGGTACTGAGCAGACCTGCCCCGACAGGAACAAACCAGTCAGGATCTTTTATGCCCCGTCTTGCTCCCGGCAGGAGACAGACCACCGCCACCCAGGTTGTAAAAAGTACGGAAAACCACCCCGACTGCATCGGGTAATAGCCCGTAGAGCGCGTTACCTTGACGGCAAGCAAACCGGCAAAGCAAGCCAGGGCATTGATAGCGATCCGTTTAAACGCTCTCTTAAAGAACCCCCAGGTATCACCTGTTTTCGGTTTTTCCACTCTTCTCCCCGCTCCCTGTTAATCCTTTTTCTGCGTCTCATTCTCTTGTTCCTGAGCCACGATCTCTTTTTCCTGATCGTTCTGACCATGGGCGGCATTTATAACATCAGCGCGCTTGCGGGCGGCAAGATCGGTAAGACGGGTTCTTAAATCAGCCTCCATTCTGCTAATTTCAGCTTCGGTAGTATGACGGCGCTGTCTGCCCTCCTCAGCAATGGTTAGAGTTTCCTCAATAGTAGAAATCAGCTGATTCTGTACCTCACGCAGGGTCTCCACATCAACAATGGAGCGCTCAACCTCCTTAGCGGTTTCAATAGTGGCCGAATGCAGCATCTGAGCATTCTTCTTGAGCATCTCATTGGTGGTGTCGGAAACTTCCTTCTGCAGTTGTGCCGCCTGCTTCTGACTGTGGATGGAAAGTGCCAAAACCATCTGATTCTTCCAGATAGGAATAGTAGCCAGCACACTGGTCTGAATCTTTTCTGCCAGGGTGCGGTCATTGTTCTGAATCATTCTGATCTGCGGTGCTGTCTGCAGGGTAATGGTACGAGACAGTTTAAGATCATGCAGTCTGCGTTCAAAACGGTTCAGGCACTCCGCAAAATCGCGTACATTCTGGGCATCAAGATTGTCTGCAGAGTCTTTAGCCTTGGCCTCAAGTGCAGGAAGCTCGTTTTTTCTGGCCTCTTCAAGACGCTGTTCACCTGCCGTGATGTAAGCGGATAAATCCGCATAAAAATCGCTGTTATGCTTATAAAGCTGTTCTAGAACCTGTATATCTTTGAGCAGGTTTATCTGTGCATCATCAAGTTTTTCTGCGATAACATCAATTTCCTTGGCAACAGTGTCAAATCTGGCCACCGTATCCTTGACCCTGTCAAAAAGACCGCCGATTAAAGGAATGGATTCTAAAAAGCCCTTCTTTTCTCTGACGATTTCCTCAACCTTTATCCCTTTGACACTGGTCATCAGGGAGTTCAGCTGTGCCCCTACCTCTCCTGAATCCTTGATTCTTACGTTACTGAGAATGGAATCGGCAAACTTGGCAATCGCATCCATTGTCTTGGTGCCGTAACTTACCGTTAAGGCAGGGTCCGCAAAATCTATCTCTGCTGCTGCAGCCTTAATCTTATCTTCCGAAACGTTGACGCTCTCAAGTGCAGTTTCCTCTTTCTCTGACATTTTCTGTTTCCTCAAAAATACCTGTTTTACTTTTTATCATTCTGTGGCTTTAACTGGCGTTCAATTCTGGTACCGCGGTAAATATCCGTTTTATCATCGAAGTTTAGACTGTTATCCACCATATAGACATCAGCCTCATTACGCGGTTTTACGCTCTTAAGTCCTGATGCCATACACGCCACGATAATATACGCCACCACGGCCCCCAGGACAAAGCCGCCGGCAATCGCCAAAACCAGATCTTCACTGTTCATAACTCAGTCCACCATGCAGAAGTACACAACGAAGGAGAAGACTATCCCCAAAGCTACCGTCAGCAGTGCAAAAGTCCGCCAGTAGGCAGCGTCATCGCGAGGCAGATTTCCGACAAAACGTCCGGTCTGACCGTTCATGGCAAAGGTAAAGCGCTGACCACGCCAGGTGGTATTAAGCAGCCAGACCGGGTAGAGAACATATTTGGCACTGATCTTTTTAAACTTTATATCACTGCTTTTGAGTTTAACTCTGTCATAGCCTGTCACCGACTTCTCAAATTCGGTCTGCATTGTTCTGCTCATCCGCTCCTGAACCCTCGGTCTTACAGCCTCCTCATCCACATCGTAGCGGTTTGCCGCATAGCCTGACAGATAGGCAGGCAGATACTCAACTCCGTCTTCGGGATTAAACGGTTCGATAGATTCCATAAGATCATCTGCCATCACGGAGGAACCGTCAGCAGGGACATCTGCGAAGTCCAGCACACCTTTACGATAAGCATCGTAATAAATATGTTTTACATAGCGATAACGACTGTCCTCATAGCGCTCAATATTCTCGCAGGAAAAAACCATTCGCGCGCGCATATGACTGTCAAACAGCCAGTAAGGCACGTAGACGCCTCTGATTTCACTGATATGATTCTCATCCCTGAAAACCGCAGGCAGGAAATGCTTACCCTCAAGGTGCTTCATATAGGCGGCTTTTACCGCCTTGGCATCAAGTTTAAACGGAACCACAAAATCAGGTTTCAGCGTTCCCTCAAAGTTGGCCGGCATAACCTGCGGATTACCGCAGAAAGGACAGTTCCCGGCTCCGGTGCCCTTAGGCACAACTATCTGGCCACCGCAACTTTGGCACAAATAGGATTCCATGTCGGCATTTTCCTCTGCGGAGAACTGACTGCCACCATGCTGCACCTCCTCTAGGAGGTGTTCATCTTCCTTAAGATTCTTTTCGTTATCATCCTGCTCGTGTCTAAACGATTCAACGTCAAGTTCGGTATCACAGTAAGGACATTTCATCTTCTGCGACTTGCTGTCAAATTCCAGGGTTCCGCCACAGCATGGACATTTAAAACTGGTCAGATCTGACATGATTATCCCCATCCGTTACTTGTTTTTTATATCGTTATCATCAAACGGATCGCCACACTCCGGACAGAATTTAGGCGGATGGTGCGGATCCTCAGGCTGCCAGCCGCATTTGTCGCACTGATAGATCGGTGCACCAACAGGTCGGCGACTGCCACATTCTGAGCAGAATTTGCCGAGATTTACCGCACCACAGGAGCAGGTCCAGCCTTTGTGCTCCTCAGGTTTTGGTTTACCACATTCCTGACAGAATTTACCGGTGTTCTCCGCACCGCACTCACATTTCCAGCTTCCTGCCGCCTTTGGCTGAGGAGCAGGAGCTGCCGGGGCAGCACGCCGCTCTCCTGCCATCTTAAACAGATCAGCAACGTTAATGCCACCGGCCTGCTGCGCCATGCCCACTCCCATAAAGCCATTCATGGCACCGCCGCTGTTTCCTGCCGCGGTTTTCATGGCTTCAGCCTGCGCAGCAGCAAGCTGCGCTGCCGCCATGCTCGGATCGCGCATCACCGCACCGCGCTGCAGCTGTTTGACCATTTGGGCATCTTCATCTGGAAGAGTTACGGAATTGATGGCTATTGATACAACGCTAAGACCTCGTAACGATGACCATTTCTGTGACAATTCCGTATTCATCAGATCACAAAGTTCCTGAACATGTGACGGCAGTGAATACGGTCTTATCTCTAGGTCAGACAGATGAGCAAGCGCCGGCTGCAGGGCACTGATGAACTCTGATTTGAGCTGGCCCTGAATTTCATCAACATCATACTGGTTGGCAATATTGCCGCAGACATTCGTATAAAAGGAGATCGGGTCAATGATTCTAAAGGAATACACGCCGTTGCAGCGCAAAGACACATCAAGATCAAGACCGATATTTCTGTCCACCACTCTAAACGGAATCGGGACAGCGGTACCGAATTTATTATCGATTATTTCCTTAACATTGAAATAGTAGACACGCTGATCACGTCCTGCGGCACCGCCGTATTTAAAGCGCTCCCACATATTAAGAAAAACGGATTTGATCTTCTGTTCATCAAGTTTACCGACAAACAGGCTTGGTTCGCCTGAAGATGAATAGGTAAAAAGTCCAGGTTCTGCAACGAGTTCTGTAACCACCCCCTGATCAACGATAATGGCACACTGACCGTCGGCAACAACTATTCCCGAGCCGTCACTTATGACGTTGTCACTGCCGTATCTGTTGGAAGATCTGCCCGAAAGCATCTTCTGCCCCTTTACTACCAGCACGTCCTTTTCAAGGGCATTACACGTAAAGTATTCCTTCCACTGATCGGCAAGGGTGCCAAGTGTTGCCCCCACTGCAGCTCTTATGAGACCCATGGTCTTCTCCTTATGTCTTCTTCATTAACGTAGAAACAACCTCAATATTACAATTGTATATTGCAAGACAGTCACCTCTGATGAAATAAATTTATTAAGGAGAAACAGATCAAGATTTTGCTTGGCTGACTGCTGGTGCTGAGGATCTCTTCAGACTGACTGTTTGCCAGCGATAAGGTCACTTAGGCAGTTGCCGTGACCAGAACAACAGGACAGACAGTTTAAGTTAGGCATGAATCATCTTGCTTTAGTACGATGAGGATGTCAAAATTCCCCTAAACTGCCTTGGGAATAAAAAAGTGCCTAACTATTTGATTATTTCTCCCTCATGGCTTGGGGACATCATCATGTCTCAAAGTCTGATGATAACCTTAAAACAGCAGGATCCTACCTGCCGCATAGACGTCTACGCTCCTGAGTATGCACTTCCTGTCCTTGAGCGGATGCCTCAGGTCGACGGCAGAATAGTAAATCCTTTTGCGCACGGTGCATTTGCGCTCAGAACCCGCTATCTTGAGGGACGCAGGCTGGCCAAAAACCGCTATGACAGCGTCTTTGTACTGCCCAACTCTCTTAAATCAGCACTGATTGCTCTGTTTGCCGGCATCAGAGATCGCCGCGGTTTCAAAGGCGAATCCCGCTATTTCATACTCAACAATATGCGCTCAAACAAGCAGGATTTTCCCCGTATGGTTGAACGCTATGTCGCACTGGCTTTTGATAAGAATAAGGTCAGAACGGCTGCGGAACTGCCCGCTTTTTCCTACCCAAGACTTAATCTCTGCACTCCCTCGGTACAGTTACTGGCAAGACTTGGTATCACTGATACCAAAAGACCTCTGCTGGCCTTAGGCTGTGGAGCAAACTACGGGCCCTCCAAACTGTGGCCTGTCGAGTATTTTGCAAAAGTCTGCAATTACTGGATCTCTGCCGGAGGCTCTGTACTTGGACTGGGTACGGCAAAAGATCTTGACACGGTAAACGCTATACAGCAAAACGTAACAGCAGAAAACCAGCCGTTTTTTCACGCCATTGCCGGAAAAACGAATCTGACTGAGGCCCTTGACCTCGTAGGACTCTGTCAGGGCGCCGTATGCAACGACTCAGGACTGATGCATACCGTTGCCGCAGCGCAGATCCCACAGATCTGTATTTTCGGATCGACCTCAACTGACTATACACCGCCACTGTCCGATAAGGCAGTATGTCTTGAATCTGATGAGCCGTGCCATCCCTGTTTCAGGCGCACCTGCCGCTATGGCACCTATAACTGCCTAAAACAGATCACCCCTGATCAGGTAATTTTAAAACTTAAAGAACTGACTAAGATAAAATGAAATTTTCCTCTCGTCTAATGCTCTGCATCTACAAAGTCGGAACAGCACTGGCTGCTCCTTTAGGCGCAGCGTTTATCAGCTATAAAAGAAGACGCGATCCACCATATGGCAGACGTATTTTTGAACTTCTCGGATTCTACAGACAGCGCTTTGACAGTTGCATCTGGTTCCATGCCGCTTCCTTAGGTGAAGTTAACTCCATAAAAACACTGCTGACAAAATTCACAAACGGTCATCAGAATGCGCATATCGTGCTCACCACGCTCACTACTACAGGAATGCAGGAGGCACAGAAGATAGAAGGCATCACCGCATTGTATGCTCCGCTTGACAGTGCCTGTGTCCTACGACGCTTTTTTAAATCTCTTCATCCTAAGGCCCTGTTCATTGTCGACACCGAACTATGGCCTAATATGCTTGATGCGGCTCACAGTCACAAGATCCCTATCACCATCATCAATGCCAGAATGATGGAGAGCAGTTGTGAAGCGTACTCACATATGCCCGATCTGGTAAATGATCTGCTGGCAGCAAAACTCGACCGCGTTCTCTGCATCAGTAAGGATGACGCCAAACGCTTCAAAAGGATCGGTGTGCAAGACGATAAAATCCTGATAAGCGGTAATATCAAATACGATCTGACCCTCAACGAACAAATGTTCGGCATCAGTCATGCCTTCAGAAAAAAGAATCTCTCAGGACCTGTTTTAGGAGCCATCAGTACCCATGACACTGAAGAAGTTATGATGCTTGAGGCCTTTACAGAACTGAAAAAGACTTTTCAGGACTTATCATTAGTACTGGTACCAAGACATAAAAGCGGCGTGGAACTGGCCGAAAAATGGCTGAAAGAAAAAGGTCTTCCCTATAGTCTTAGAGCTGACAGGGACAGTGCGATGGAGAATTTTCAGGGACAGGTGCTGCTGGGCGCCACTATGGGAGAAATCGAGAGTTATTTCGGTCTATGTGATCTGGTCTTTATGGGAGGCAGTTTTGTCGAGATCGGCGGGCATAATCCGCTGGAACCTGCTTACTTCTCACTACCTGTCATCACCGGACCAAACTATCAGAACTTTAAGGAGCCTTTTGATAAACTCATCGAAACCCAGGGAGCTTTCGTTGCCCAGAATTCAAAGTCATTCTGCAGTCTGGTGACTAACCTGTTTTATGACAGCGAGAAACTGAAGACCGCGGGGATCAATGCTCTTGCCGTTCAGCAACAGGGAGGCGGAGCCCTGACGCGGACTTTAAAAGAGATGGAAAAGTCGCTGCAAAGTTATGACAGAAACTGAACGCCGAACCATTCTGTCACGCAGAATGGTATTCCTTAGGTCCTGACCGTGTCAGGACTTAAGAAGCACTGTTTATTCTTCCTTAACAGAGCGCAGAAACTCGATATATTTTTCAGCGCTTTCCTTAACTTTTACCGCATCCGGAGTCTGCTGAGTATTTGCACCGTAAAAGGCATACGTTCCCACATACTGCGCACCGACAAATTCGCAGGAATGAATAAAGGAATTAAGGTAGGTTTCTATCGGACAGTGATGACGACCTTCAGCCGTATAATCCGTCTGCTCTGAACCGCAGGTCACCGCAAAGGCGATTTTTTTGTCCTTGAGTTTATGATTCTTGCCATAGGCCCAGTCTGAGGTCAACACCGTATCGAACCAGAGTTTTGTCAATGGCGGGCAGTTATACCAGTAAACAGGAAATTCAAAAACAACGGTGCCATTGTTGTCCACAAGCGAGTGCTCCAAAGCGGGATCAATAACATGTCGCGGATAGGCGCTCTGCAGATTATGCACCAGAAATTCATCAGGATACTTCTTCACTTCCTCAAGCCAGCGCCTATTGACAACTGAACGATCAAAGGAAGGATGATCAACAATAATTACAGTTTTTTTCATAATGGTGATATTTTCTTTTCTGACTCTGACGGCTGTTGGCTGTTAATTCACCACCGCCTAACCTAAGGATAATATAGAAATGCAAAAATTATCTATTTTTTGAGGGCAACTGTACGTAATATGACATAGTTATCACTATTATAGTGCACAAGCCCTTCTTTAAGTCTTAACTCCTTGTCAAAGGAACGCTCAAGCCGGTCTAAAATCTGCCTCTGCCTTTCAGTGTCCAGTTTATGTCTGAAACACTTGTCAAAATCAATAAGAAAGATTCTGCCACCGTCATCCATAAGAATATTGCGGATATTAAGGTCGGTATGATCAATATCTGCCTGAAAAAAAGTCCTTATCGTCAGTCCGATCCGCTCAAATTCCTCTGCCGTCAGTTCACGCTGAGCGATAATCTCCGCCAGATTACGACTCTTTGGTACGGTTTGTACAATAATGTCATTGTAAAGAAACAATCCTTTTCTGATTTCCCTGGCTAAAAATGGTTTTGGCACACATAGCCCTTCTGCGTACATCTCATCAAGCAGACTGAATTCGTTAAAAGAGCGCCTGGAAAACTTCTCAAAACAGAAAAATCCGTCTTTGATTATTCTGCCGTATAGCCCTCCCCTTCTGTAATGACGAAGCACCAGACTTCTATCACAGGCATGAAACAGAATGGTCTTTCCTCTTCCCTCCTTGCGGATGACCGGACCATAATGCCGTTCAACAAAGGAGGGACTGAAGAGCGACTGATAGAAAGTCTCCTCCCGATCCTGCGGACAATCCTCAGAAAGCAGGAAGCAGGAACGGTCAAACCGTAAACATGACGATGCCATACCTTCTCTCACTATTTCTTGTATTCCTGCAGTTGCAGTATGCCGTCCACGACAGCCTTACTGCGACTTTTATCATCGCTGTCACGCCAGTTGTTATCCTTAAAGTAAAGCAGACCCAGATTGTCAATCATGGTAATACGACTTGCTTCAACTATCGCCGTTTCCATATACGAGCCTGCCAAAAAGAAATCTATCGGCTTAAGCGCGAAAAGATTCTGTCCGACTCCGTAATCACGAGGATCATTGGTAGCCTCAAACAGATCCTGCAGCAAAGTGGAACTCACGTCATAACTTACGGCACGCTCGTTTATCTGACCGCTGCCCCGTCCGGGCCAGTACACCACTAGAGGAACATGGATCTGATATTTCGTATAATTGCCGTTGTGTCCCCAGAAGTTAAGACCGGTCTCGTTGAATTCCTGACCGTGGTCAGCGGTGATAAAGACTATGGTGTTGTCGAGTTTTCCCGAGGTCTCCAGCAATTTCAGCACTTTTTCAATATTGGTATCAGAATAGTGTGCCACGTTCCTGTAAAGATTGAGATAGCCAAGCGGATCGGTATCGACTTTAAGGTCCATGTAGTTTATATCTTCATGGTAAGGTCTGAAGACTATTTCCGCATCCTTAGGCATTTCATACGAATGCAGATTATCAAAGAAAATAAAACTGAAAAACGGTCTGGTATCACCGCTGTTGAGGAACTTGGCAAAATCCTCCACACAGTCAAGATCACGTTCAACTGCATTGTTTCCGTCAGATTCTATGCGCAGTTGAGGAACTCCGGCAAAGACGGTCTGATTGAACTCAGGTTTGGTAAGCGTCGCCGATCCGAAGGCCTGAACTCTGTAACCACGACTGAGAGCAGCCTCCACGACTGCAGCACGTTTTCCTGTTCTCAGTGCAAGATCCCAATATGATGGCGGAATTCCGTAAAACAGTCCGAATATGCCCGAGCGGGTAGCATTTCCGCTTGACCAATAGTCATTAAATACCATTGCCTTTCTGCTGAAGGCATAGGTATGAGGCATGACCTTTTCATCCAGCATATCAAAGCGCAGACAGTCTACAGCAATAATCAGTACGTTCAGTGGATTGGTCTGAGTGGCGGTGTAGGTAAGAGGTTTCTTCGGATAATCAAAGAGATCTCCATTGCCTATCGAAACTCTCCTTTTGGCAAGATCACTCTTGGAGATAATACCTAAATCGGCCAGCTGCGTATTCATCGACAGCGGGAAATAAAGAGGAACACGATTGGCAATCTCAATGAGTTGCTGATTGGCAACGGCATTGCCGTAGACATTTACACCGTTGACCAGAAGATAAGCCAAAAGCATCACCAAGGTGATTTTACCGGTTCTGTAGCGTTTGCCCAAAGCAGATGAACAGCACACTGCCAGCAGACTGTAGAGAATGATTATTCCTATTTCCACCGCAATGGAAATATATGTATCTTCAGACAGTTGAATTACCTGACCTTTAGAATTGATCATCAGATCAAACATGGCGTAATTCATGTGGAAATGGTACAAAGCATAGACGTGTGCATCTATTCCTAGGAGAATAAAGAAGACTGACGTAAGTAACGTCAAGATCGAAATTCTGAGAAAACCTGTTTTTTTGCTACCAAATAACACAAACGGAGAAACAAAAACAAAATTGTACAGGACAGACAGGATGTAAAGAAGCGAGAAAAAAGCAAAATAAAAGACTATTCTTGCAAAAAGTGCCGATTCAAAAGACTTTGGTGCATAATAGTCAGCGTAATAAACAAAAACAGGAAGACTGCAGATGGTCAACCAAAGTATCGTTGACAGTTTTTTCTTGAGCATTTTCTTTTAATATTCTTAATCTGATCTAATATTTGAGTATGCTAATTATATCAACAGTTTTCTTTATCTTCCGATAGATTGTCTTATTGTTGACTTAAGCATTTAAAATGCCATGAATACCAATAAGCCTTTAAAAATATGCGCCCTAAGACTTACAGCCCTCGGAGACTGCATCAATGCCTTCGGTTTTCTGCAGTCCGTACAGATAAATAACCCCAAGGCTGAACTTTTATGGGTAATAGACAAGCGCTTTTCCTCTCTTTTTCGCGACAGTGAGGGGCATGACCTTATTCCCATGGTCGAGGTTGACTTTAAGAAAGGACTGCTCAAAGGAATTTTAGAATTAGGTCGAAAACTAAAAGGACAGCATTTTGATCTGCTCCTTAATCTCCAGACCTCGCTAAAAGCATCTTTATGCTCACTTAAAATCTCCGCCAATCTCAAATACGGCTATGACCGTTTTCGCTCGCGAGAGTTGCAGTGCCTGTTCGTTAACAGAAGAGTAACCTCACCAAACAATCCCCACGTCCTGTCGGGCTTTCTCGCCTTTGGCAAACAGTCAGGCTTAGGCGATCTGACCCCCTGCTGGGATTTTAAACTGTCAGAACAGGAACTCTCGCCTTTTAAAAAACTGCTGCACCGCAAAAAAATATTTACCATCTGCCCGGCCTCAGCAAAACCGTATAAGAACTGGACCGTTGAAGGCTACGCTGCTGTCGCTCTTTATGCCAAAGAGCAAGGTTTTGACATCGTTCTTACCGGTGGCAACAAGGACAGCGAAATCAAACTATGTGCAGACATTGAACAGAAAATTGAAGGACAGTGTACCAACCTGTGCGGGAAAACCTCCCTAAGAGAGCTTGCCTGCGTGATCAGTCTCTCCTGCGTTGTGCTATCACCTGACAGTGCGGCACTACACCTTTCTTCAGCACTTAATATTCCGGTGATAGGTCTTTTCGCGGTTCATAATCCCAAGCGCGTCGGTTCCTGGAACTATCCTCAGTTGTGGGTTTCTGTATATAATGACCTGGCCAGAAAGGAACTGGGAGCAAAAAAACAGATCCCCTGGCGCTACCGGGTAAAAAATCCTGAAGCAATGAAGCAGATCAGTATTGAAAGCGTTAAGGATGCTTTTGATAGAGCAATTGAACTGACCTTTTGACAGAAAGAGAAACTATGGCTGTTGATAATCTTGCAGTATTCCCGGGGACTTTTGACCCTTTTACTCTCGGACACTTTGATATTCTGATGCGAGCAAGCAGAATCTTCTCAAAGGTGCTTATTGCCGTGGCAGAAAATCCGGCAAAACACACTCTTTTTTCTCTTGAAGAGCGTGTTTCCTCGATAAAAGAGGCCTGCCTTGATATTCCTTCAGTCGAGGTTACCGGATTTTCAGGAATGCTTGTAGACCTGCTCAGAGAATACAAGGCTGATATTCTGGTCAGAGGAGTACGCACCGTCGCTGACTACGATTATGAGGTTCAACTTTCAGGTATGTACCGTACCCTGATGCCTGACATGGAAATTGTTATGCTGCCGACCTCAGGAAGTCTCTCCTTTATTTCCTCAACCCTGGTGCGCGATGTGATCATCCACCACGGAGACAGTGCCAAGTTTGTCCCCGCCTCAATCCAGCGTCTTATCAAAAGGAAATTCTCCTAATCATTTCTGACAGTGCGGACAGTAAAAGGTACTGCGACCGCCCTGTACCAGAGACGTGATAGTCGTGCCACATTTTCTGCACGGCTGTCCTTTGTGCCCATATACGAATAAATCCTGCACAAAATAACCCATTTTGCCGTCAGCGCCGGAAAAGTCCCGAATGGTAGTCCCACCCTTTGCTATGGACTCGGTCAAGGTCTCTCTTATCGCCTGACAAAGCGCCCTGCATTCATTTTTCTTTACCTCATACGATTTTCTCAGCGGTGAGATGCCGACTTTGAAGAGCACTTCACTTGCATAGATATTGCCCACTCCGACGACCACTTTATTGTCCATAAGAGACTGTTTTACAGGTAGTTTTCTTCTGTGCAGAGCATTAAAAAGATAACCTTCATCAAACTTGGCATCAAACGGCTCAGGCCCGAGACCGGAGAGGTGCTTATCCTCGAGCGGATCTTCATCAGGTCCGACATAGACAATCAGTCCAAATCGCCTTATATCGTTAAATCTGATGACAGTTCCGGAATCAAGAAACAAAGAGAAATGGTCATGTGGACCTGACTGGTCATTTTGACTCAGTACCCTAAGGTGTCCAGTCATGCCAAGATGCAGAATAAGAGCACCGCGATCCGTTCTGATAATAATATATTTTGCCCTTCGCTCTACAGCAGTAACTCTGCCGCCAATTATAGCGCGCATGTCTTTAGAATAAGGTTCACGAAGCTGCTTCTCATCGTGGACTAAATCGCTTATCACCGCCCCCTGCAGATACGGCTCTATCCCTTTTTTTGTAACTTCAACTTCCGGTAATTCGGGCATTTATGACTCCAAAAACAACAAGACCCCGCTAAATAACTTAACGGGGTCTTCTGATTATTACAAGAGGGTAAGATTATTTAATCTTGCCTTCTTTATACATTACATGCTTACGAACAACAGGATCATATTTCATGATCTCAAGTTTGCCCGGGGTAGTACGACGGTTCTTATCAGTTGTATAGAAATGACCGGTACCAGCAGTAGAATTTAAACGGATCTTTTCACGACCGCCTTTCTTAGCCATAACAGCCTCCCTTAAATCTTAGCGCCATTGGCACGCATATCGGCGAGAACGGTATCAATACCGACCTTATCGATAGTGCGAATACCTTTAGTGGTAACGCGAAGTCTTACAAAACGGCCTTCGCTCTCAACCCAAAAACGATGATATTTCAGGTTAGGAAGAAAACGACGCTTGGCCGCGTTCTTTGCGTGGGAACGCAGGTTACCCACAGTCGGGCGCTTGCCCGTAACTTGGCAAACTCTGGACATGTTAAGTTCACACTCCAAAAATACTTACGGGTCACAGCACCTAAGAGCTGCAACCAAATTAATGTCTTAAGGTTAACAAAGTGCGCGTATTCTAACATAATTGCACAAAGATCTCGACTGCTTAAGCAGTTTAAATGGCAAATTTCTCGATCAGCGCCTTTGATCTTTGCAGTCAGGGGTAAATCATGACCGCAACTTTCCGTGGCAACCGCTGATTATATAACAAAAATTGGTCAAACGAACATTAATATCAACTAATCTGCGTATATTTAGCCTGATTCAACGTATAATTGAATGATAAATAATAAATTAATAATGCAATGATATTTTTTTAAACGGAGGAGAAAATGACCGCTAAACTAAAAGATCGCAGTATCGTGTTGGCTGTCACAGGAGGAATTGCCGCTTATAAGGCATGTACCCTGTGCCGACTCCTTGTCAAAGAAGGCGCTCAAGTCAAGGTGCTTATGACCGAAAATGCAACCAAACTTGTTACCGCTCAAACATTTGCTGCACTAAGCGGCAATCCAGTCGGAGTCGACCTTTTTGCTGAGCCGGAAAAAATTGCACACATCGCAGCCGCAGCTTCTGCCGATCTCGTAGTTGTTGCACCGGCAACTGCCAATACCATAGCCAAAATCTGCTCAGGCATGGCCGATAATATTGTGACCAGTTCGATCCTCGCCAGTACTGCCCCGATTGTGCTTGCACCGGCAATGAACAGTCATATGTACGAAAACCTCGCCACCCAGGAAAACCTCGCCACCTTAAGAAGACGTGGCTACTTCATCATGTCCCCGGGAGAAGGAGAACTGGCCTGCCGGACCTCAGGCGCAGGACGCATGCCAGAGCCTGAGGACATTCTGGATTTTATCTGCCGTCTGCTCAACAGCGGTCATTTTGCACGCATCGGCTATGAAACAAACACCATGCTTGAAGCACCGGAAAAACCGCTTGAACTTGGTCAGACCAGACTACTGCCGAAGGCTGACGGTGCCGGATTAAGATTTGTGATTACTGCCGGACCTACAGCAGAAGCAATTGATCCGGTAAGAATAATTACCAACCGCAGTTCTGGGAAAATGGGTTATGCCCTGGCCAGGGTGGCGCGCGCCCATGGCGCAGAAGTCATCCTGATCAGTGGTCCGGTCTCTCTGCCCACACCTGCCGGGGTAAAACGCATTGACGTCACCACTGCCACCCAGATGCTTCAGGCTGTAGAAAACGAAATCTCCAAAGCTGATGTTTTCATAGGCTGTGCTGCCGTTTCTGACTATCGTCCGGAAAGGATGTCCCCTAATAAGATCACCAAGGAAGAGGAAGGAGATAACCTCGTTATCAGGTTAGTGAAAAATCCTGATATTATCGCCACTGTCGGCAGACTCGACCATAACCGTCCGTTCACTGTCGGTTTTGCGGCAGAAACCAATGACGGCAAGGAGCACGCCAAGGCAAAACTGCTACGGAAAAACCTTGACCTTATCGTCCTCAACGATGTTTCCAAACCTGATATAGGTTTGGAATCAGACGAAAATGAGGTTTCTGTCTTTGATAAAGAAGGAGAAATTGCGCATCTGCCACGCAACAGCAAACTGGTAATAGCAGAAAATCTTATCAGCCTCATTCTGCATGAAGTCAGAAATTACCTTGCGAGCAGAGAGTAAAGCATGCCTAACGTCAAGCTCAAGGTTCTTGATGAAAGACTTGGCAGAGATTTCCCTCTGCCATCTTATGAGACAGATGGCTCTGCCGGAATGGATCTGAGAGCTATGCTCGATGAGGACTACCTGTTAAAACCTGATGAGGTCAAACTGGTCAGTTCAGGTTTTGCCATGCACATTGCCGACAGAGGTATTGTGGCCTCCATTTACCCGCGCTCGGGTCTGGGTACGAAACACGGTATTGTGCTTGGTAATCTGACCGGTATCATCGATTCTGATTATCAGGGTCCTATTCTCATGCCGGTCTGGAACCGTTCCTCTCGGCCGTTTCTGCTCGAGGTAGGGATGAGAATAGCCCAAATGGTGTTCACTCCGGTATTACGAGTGAATTTTGAACTATGTGAAGAGTTTGAGACCTCAACGCGAGGAGAAAAAGGCTTCGGCTCAACCGGAGCGTAAGACTAGCCCGCCAGACAGCAAAAAGCTCCAAAGACTGCAATCTTAGGAGCTTTATTATCTTTTCTGCACAAAGAGAATTGCTAGTCCAGATCCTTTTGCTGTTTGCTTACCGTATAGGATTCTGTAATAGGATTGACAAAAATTCTGCCGTCACCAGGATTGCCCTGTTCTCCGGTTTTCGCGTTTTCCATAATGATGTCGACTACGGTATCCTTGTCCTCGTCCTCTACCACTATGTATAACATGAACTTGCTCATTTCCTGATAAAGGACCTCACCGACCTTAATACCTTTTTCCTTGCCCCGACCGGATACACTCCATTTTGTCAAGGCATTAAATCCGGCAGCGGTCAGAGCATCCTGTACTGTCATCACCTTTTCAGGACGAACAATCGCGGTGATAGCCTGCATCTTCGTTAACTCCTTATTAAAAATTTCAGTTCTTCCCTAATTGTGTTGAATAATATAGTACATATTTTCGGTAACTATTAGTTTACCGCCAATACCACAGTCAAGGAAGAGTCCGAAGCTAACCTTTATGCTTTGCGAGAAGATCCTTGAAGTGTTCAATCTCCGTCTTTGTCTGAGAAGGAGCCACTCCACCCTTAATATCACGTTTGGCAATTATGTTTTCAAGTTGCAACTGAGGATAGACATCCTCATTGACGACAGTTGAAAACTCTCTGAACTCCTCTAGAGTCAAATCCTCAAGAGCTTTCTTTTTTTCAATCGCATAAAGTACGGTTCTGCCCACAATACCGTGAGCATCTCTGAACGGAACCCCTTTTGATACCAGATAATCAGCAAATTCCGTGGCATTGGAGTAACCACCTCTGGCAGCCTCTACGGCGCAATCCTTATTGAGTTTCAGACCTTCAAAGACCAACTGTGCCATATACAGACTGTCCTCCCAGGTATCAATGGTATCAAACAGTCGCTCCTTATCCTCCTGAAGGTCCTTATCGTAGGCAAGCGGCAGAGCTTTACAGGTAACCAGCATACCTGTCAGAGCTCCTACTACCCTGCCACACTTGCCGCGGATAAGTTCTAAGGCGTCCGGATTCTTTTTCTGCGGCATCAGCGAAGAGCCTGAGGTTACCTTATCTGACAGTTCAACAAAATGAGCTTCACCGCTGTTGTATATAATGAGATCCTCGGCAAGTCGGGAGAGATGCATCATGGAAATTGATGCACAGGATAATAATTCAATGACATGATCTCTGTCGGATACGCCGTCAAGACTGTTGGAGGTTGCCGCTTTAAAGCCCAGGGCTAAAGCCAGTTTCTGGCGGTCAATTCTGTAGGCGGTACCGGCCAGGGCAGCAGACCCCAGCGGACATGTTGACATCAGATCTGCAGCGTTCATAAGGCGCTGGTAATCGCGCTCAAACATCTGCACATAAGCTAAAATCCAGTGTGAAAACGTTACCGGCTGAGCCCGCTGCAGATGTGTATAGCCAGGGAACAGGGCACCCTGATATTTATCAGCACATTTAACCAGTTCCTGTTCAAGACTTACCAGTGCCTCGCCGATTCTTACTACCGCCTTGCGACACCATAGTTTCAGATCAAGGGCCACCTGATCATTGCGACTTCTGCCTGTATGCAGTTTTTTGCCGAGATTACCGACTTTTTCGATCAGACGACGTTCAACATACGAGTGAATATCCTCATCGCTTTCGCGGGCAATGGCATGAATATCCTGCTCCACCTCAGTATGCAGTTCAACCAAGGCCTTCTTTAAATCAGCACATTCCTGATCGTTAAGCACCCCTGCCTCGTGAATAGCATCAGCCCAGCATTCAGAGCCCTCTATATCCTCAAGCGCCAAACGATAATCAAATTTTAAAGAATCGTTGTAATCCTTAAATCTCTGATCCGGTCCTTCAGTGAACCTTCCACCCCATAAAGCCATAATTACCTCTAGAGATTAAAAAAATACGGCAGGAAGACAGACAACAGGAAGGCTTCATACCGTATTTTCAAAAATACTAATCTATATCAAAAGAAACGGTTATTTCTTTTTGTTTAATGCGTTGATGGCGCGAATACGGCTTGGCAGAGAGAACAGGCGGATAAAGCCTGCAGCATCAGCCTGACTGTATACCTCATCAGCGCCGAAGGTCACAAAGTCAAAGTTAAACAGACTGTTTGGTGAATCCTTCTGGATAATTTCAATATTACCCTTGTACAGTTTAACAACAACCTTGCCGTTGACATCATGTGCAAGTTCATCGGCGGCTGCCTGCAGGATCTCGCGCAGACGTGTAAACCAGCGACCGTCATATACCAAAGAAGCAAAATCAACAGCAAGTTTCTCGCGGAATTCACGGGTGGTCTTATCAAGAACCAGCTGCTCGATAGCGCGTAAGGCATGGAAAACAATGGTGCCACCCGGGGTCTCATAGCAACAACGTGACTTCATGCCGACCAGACGGTTTTCGGTAATATCGATACGACCGACACCGTTGCGAGCACCCAGTTCATTGAGAGCGGTCAGCATCTCAAATGGGGTGAGAGCCTTGCCGTTAAGTTCGGTCACACAACCGTCCTTAATGGTCAGTTCAAAGGTTTCAGGAGTGTCCGGAGCCTTCTCAGGAGAAGTGGTCCATACCCATACATTCTCTGAGGCTGCATTCCAGGTATTCTCAAGTTCACCGCCTTCAGTGGAGATGTGCAGCACATTGGCATCACGACTGTAAATCTTCTTCAGAGTGGTCTTGCAAGGAATATTGCGTTCATTAAGATAAGCAAGCAACTCTTCACGTGACTGCATATCCCAGATACGCCACGGAGCAATAACATCAAGCTGAGGAGCCAGTGCGGCAACAGCACTTTCAAAGCGGACCTGATCGTTACCCTTGCCGGTAGCACCGTGTGCTACAGCATCTGCGCCTTCTTCAAGAGCGACCTGCACCATAGCCTTGGCAATTACTGGACGGGCAATAGCAGTACCCAGAAGATAGGTTCCCTCATACAGAGAGCCGGCCTTCATGGCCTCCCAGACATAATCTTTAACGAATTCTTCACGGAGATCCTTGATAACGCACTTAGTTGCACCAGAAGCCTTGGCCTTATCTTCAATGCCTTCGAGATCTTCTCTTTCCTGACCTACATCAGCAACAAAGCAGATCACCTCACAGCCATAGTTTTCCTTCAGCCATGGCACGATAGTTGAGGTATCCAGACCGCCGGAATAAGCGAGGACAACCTTTTTGTACTGTTTATTACTCTGTTTTAACATCGTTATAAATCCCCAAATTTTATGCTTTAATCAATTTTGATAAGACGGACATATGAATATGTAAACGGTTTTCTGCCTCATCGAAGACAACTGACTTAGGTCCATCCATTACTTCATCAGTTATTTCGTAGTTGCGATGTGCCGGCAGGCAATGCATCACAATCTGTGCACCGGATCTCTGCAGCAGCTCCTGATTGATCTGATAAGGCATATACTTCTTCTTCACTGCCTCAAGAGGTGTATTGTCACCCATCGAGACCCAGGTATCGGTGTATATAACATCAAAATCCTTCAGCAGGGCAGGGTCGTTTTCCACAGCAAGGGTACAGCCATTCTTTCTGGCAAGTTCCGAGGCTTTAGTAAATACCTGCACATCCGGACCGCAGCCCAGCGGACAGAAACAGGTAACATTGACTCCCAAGGTCGCACCGGCAACAAAAAGAGAGTTGGTAACATTGTTACCGTCTCCGACATAGGCAAGTTTAACTCCCTTGAGTCTGCCCAAATGTTCCCTGACTGTCATGTAGTCTGCCATCGCCTGAGCCGGATGGTATAGATCGGACAGGGCGTTTATCACCGGAACAGAACCATAACAGGCCAGTTCCTCAAGAGTCTTCTGAGCAAAGACACGGCCGACCAGACAGTCAACCCAACGACAGAGATTGCGGGCGTAATCGCCGATGGTTTCTCTTTTACCCAGTTCACCGTTCTGTAAATCAAGGTATACCCCGTGACCACCCAGTCTGTAGAACGCCAGTTCAAAAGTTGTTCTTGTCCTTAAGGAAGGCTTTTCGAACATAATTGCACCACTCCGGCCTTTCAACACCTCTGCAAATTTTTCCGGCTCCCTTTTCATGGCCGCAGCAGTATCAAGAATATCTAAATATTCATCCTGGTTGAATTCAAAACCGGTTAATAGATGACGCATCAATTATGCTCCCCCAAATTATTCTGAAAATCAGGGACTGTTTACGGTACTAAAGCGGAAATGTTTCAGTCCCATTTCTTTTCCGCCATTTTCCGATATTAACAAATGTCAGACGCGGTAATTAATAAATTCGACTCTGAGGACTTTTGAGCACAATTTTAGTGCACCATCACAGCATCTTCAGAAGACGCAGCGCCAGCAGAAGACAGGCAATCGATCTTGACTCAGTAAGCGGAGAGTCTTTCCTAAAGGCAAGATCCAGAGCCTCCCCCCTGGTAACCTTGATTATCTGTATCGGCTCCGGTTCATCTCCGGTGTTACGGGTATGCTGGAACAAATCAGTGCACAGAAAACAGAACATACGTAGCGCCATCATGCCCGGTGCCACTGTCATTTCGTTTTTGAGCAGTTCAACCTTTCTGCAGCCAAAACCGATTTCTTCCTCAAGTTCACGTTTGACTGCTTCTTCAGGATTTTCTCCGGCATCAATTTTACCTTTCACAAATCCCAGCTCATATCTTTCAAATCCGCAGGCATACTCTGAGGTCAGATAAAAATGAGTGCCGTCAAAAGGCACAGCAAGAACAGCCCCTCTGCCGGCAGGAAGACGCTCATACGTTTTTATAAGTCCGTTGCCAAACTGGAGCTCCAACTCGTCTACGGCAAAGAAGGAGGAAACCTTGTGATGTTTTTTTGCAAGCACCTTCGGAACAGGTGCCAAAAGAGGTGAAAGATCCATGCTATTTACCAAATATCCTTTGTCTTTGCTGTATACTTTATCACCTAACCTTTGCTGATAATCGGCAAACGGAAAGACTAATATTTTTTTTCACCGGATTCCAATTACCTTGACAGATGATGTAAAAAAGGTTCGCCTTGACAAATGGTTATGGGCCGCACGTTTTTATAAGACCCGTTCGCTTGCCCGCTCAATGATCGAGGGGGGCAAGGTTGACTACAACGGCGTCCGGGCAAAACCGGCCAAAGATGTGGAAACTGGTGCTGTCATAAGACTGCTCCAGGGGAATATACGCAAAGAGATAAAGGTTATCGGTATCAGCGAAGTTCGCGGACCTGCCGCAGTGGCACAGACGCTTTATGAAGAAACAGAGGAAAGTGTCAGACTTCGTACCCGGCAGCTTGAACAGATCAGAATCAATGCTCTGCTTGCCCCGCATCCTGACTCCAAGCCGAATAAAAAAGAGCGTCGAGCCCTAATCAGTATTAAATATGGAGAACATTAGAATTATGTCAGAAAACAAAGACAGTGTAATGCGTTTTCTGTTTGACAACCATGCCGTAAGAGGTGAGATTGTTCAGCTCAATCAGTCCTGTATCAGTTTACTTGAAAACAAAAATTATCCTAAAAGCATCAGCAAACTGATGCTGGAACTGAGCGCAGCCGCGGTGCTGGTAGCCACCACCCTCAAAGACGGTTCCGAGATTATGGTACAGATTAAAGGAGGCACAGCAGCGCCTTTAAAGTATGCCCTGATAAACATCAGACAGGATCTTTCCTTTTACGGATCTGCTGCTCTCAAAGAAGAGCGTACAGTAGACGATGAGGCATCATTACTCTCTCTTGCCGGCCACGACGGTATTATTGTTTTATCCGTATTCCCTAAAGATGGCGAAAAATGGCAGGGGGTGGTGGAACTTGATCCTTCTTCGGTCAGTGCTTCTTTGGAAAACTATTTTCTCAACTCGCAGCAGTTGCCGACCAGATTCTTTATGCTGTCTGACCCGGACCGGAATCTCTGCGGCGGACTTCTCCTGCAGATAATTCCGAATCAGAAGGACAATCTTGAATCCCTTGAACACCTCAATGTCCTGACCTCAACACTGACAGCGCAGGAGCTTTTCTCTCTTAACAAGCATGAAATTCTGCGCAGACTGTTTGCCAAGGAGCAGGTCAGGGTGTTCGCAGAACAGTTCGTCTCATACCGCTGCATCTGCTCAAAAGATCGCTGCCAGAGGGCACTTGAGGGTTTAAGACGTCAGGAGCTTGAAGCCCTGATTGCTGACGGCGGTACGGAAATGACCTGTCAGCACTGTGGAAAAACCTATCGTTTTTCAAAAGAAGAACTGCAAGATTTCTTTCTGAAGGTTAGTCAATAATCTATGAACCAAATATCTGATAGTATCGCCGCAGTGGCAGGACCAAAGGCCGGCTGGCTTAATACGCTGCTGATGGGAATACTGCACTTTATCTCTGATTTCTATTGTGATGTACTGCCGGTGGTACTGCCTTTACTGGCCGTAAAATTCAACCTGTCGTACTCCGAATGCGGAGCACTGTTTATGGTGTTCTCCGTAACCACTCATTTTATTCAGCCTCCTATCGGCATTGCAGCTGACACGCATTCGATCAATTACCTGATGCCGCTGTCGGTTCTGCTTGGTGGTGTACTGGTCTGTGCCGTCAGTCTTGCACCTAACATTTATCTGGTCCTGCTGATAGTTTTTCTTTCCGGGATCTGCTCCTCCGGGTTCCATCCGATTGCCGGAGGCATAGTACCGAACATCAGTATTGCGCACCGTGAGGTACTGTCAACCAGTATCTTTATCGTAGGAGGCAATATCGGTTTTGCTGTCGCACCACTGATCGTGGCCGCTTTCATGGAATACGCCGGTTTTGAAAAACTGATCCTGCTTTGCATTCCTGCTGTGGTACTGACCGTAATCGCCTTTATGCGCAGACTGCATGTTAAAGTAGTAGTAAAATCCGACACGCATGTGCCAAACCTTAAGGAACTCATTAAAAACAAACCGTTTATGCTATTCCTTCTGGCTATCGGTCTAAGATCTTGGTGCTACTGTTCGCTGCTCATCTATATTCCGCTACTGATGAATTCTGAGGGCTTTTCTTCCGTACAGGGAGCCAGTGCGGTTATGGTTATGCTGCTTGGCACAGCCGCAGGTGGTCTAGCTACCGGAGGACTGTCCTCCAGATTCGGTCTTAAGAGTCTCATCATGGCTACCTTCGCCCTGACCCTCCTCGCAGAGAGTTATTTCCTGTACGATTCAAGTCTGGGTGTTGCCTCCTATATCGCCCTGTTTCTAACCGGCTGCGGCATGTATGGTTCCACCCCGGTCGCCATTGTCTGGGCGCGCCGGATATTGTCGGATAAGGCCGCCGGTCTTGCCACCTCACTGATGCTGGGCTTTACCTTCGGTATCGGTTACATAGTATGCGTCATATCAGGTTTCATCGGCGACTTTGTAGGTCTCAAACTGGGACTGGCCTTTACTGTCATTCCGGCAATTATCGGCGCCATGGCTATTCTTGCAGTCCTAAAAGAGCCTAAGACAAAAATTGAGGAACTCTCTTAAGAGACGAGGAAAAAGATACTTTTAACCGTATAATAGACGCAAAATTTAATGGCACTAAAAGTTATGCCTGCCGCTGATTCTGACTTCGACTCCCATATGCGGTAGTCAGCTGGTGTATAATCAGTCGGTACAGTCTGTTAATCGCACTAATTGTGCCCTTGAAGACCACAGGCAGACCGTCTACCTAATTGAAATGAGGATGAATTCAATGTCACAGCGCAATTTACTCGAATACTTCGGATCCACTCCGGAAGAACGTGTCGAAGCTGCACTTGCAGAATTAAGAAAAGGACGCGGGATCCTGGTAGTAGATAATGAAGATCGTGAAAACGAAGGTGATCTTATCTATGCTGCTGACACGGTAACCGATTCCCAGATGGCTTTCATGATCCGCGAGTGCTCGGGTATTGTCTGTGTCTGTATCGAAGAGGAACAGGCGCAAAAGATGAAACTGCCAATGATGGTTAAAGAAAATACCTCTACCTACGGCACGGCCTTTACCATTTCTATTGATGCTGCCAAAGGTGTTACCACCGGCGTTTCTGCTCCTGATCGCGTCAAGGCTATTAAAGCAGTGATCAACAAAGACGGAAAACCTGCCGATCTGGTATCACCAGGACATATGTTCCCACTGATTGCCAAAAAAGGTGGAGTGCTGATACGTGACGGTCATACCGAGGCTTCAGTTGATCTGGCTCGTCTGGCAGGATTTACACCGGCCGGAATTCTGTGTGAGCTTTGCGCACCAGACGGTCTGATGGCAAAACTGCCGAGAGTTACTGCCTTTGCCATGGAACATGATCTTACCGTAGTCAGTATTGCTGACCTGATTGAATACCGCAAGAAACATCTTATCTGATTGCTTTTGGGGGGGCTTAGGGCCCCCACGGACTGTCTGTTGTATAAAGAGAAATTAAGATTCAGTTACCCTGCCGTTCCCAAGGGAAGACCTTTGGTGGTGCTCCATGGATGGGGCACGGACAGTCATTTTACACAGCCGATTGCCTCACTTTTTCCTGAACGTCCGGTTATTCTTCTGGATATGCCTGGTTACGGGATCAACGCCAATTACCCGCATTGCTGTGAGGATTTTGAAGAGCTAGCTCATACTCTGTGCATTTCACTACCAGAAGGCTGCGACCTGATGAGCTGGTCACTAAGCTCCCTTGTCGCCATCAGATGCTGCAAATTACATCCTGAGCACTTTAAAAGTCTGGTTACTGTCTGCGGTACCCCTTTTTTCCCTGAAGCTGAAGACTGGCCGGGATTCAGTAAAGCGATGATCGAGAAAATCGAGAAAAACTTCACCAGAACCAGAGCTGCACACCTGTTAAATCTCTTCTTTTCAATGCAGTGTTTGAGCGCCAGTAATACACTAAGCGTGAAAACCTTTATCAAAGAGAGTTCTGTCCCGCAGAAAAAAACCAAATATGAGACCCTAAAAGCCGGACTGCAGCAGATGGCCGGCATTGATGAAAGACACGATCTTCAGGCACTGAAAATTCCCTGCCTTCACCTTTTTGGAGAACTTGACCGACTTATTCCTGCAGCTCTGGCTGAGAAAATCTCCTTCAATCTCAATCATCAGACCTTTGTCTTCAAAAACTCAGCACATATGCCTTACCTGACAGAGCCGAAGTTGTTCGCTCAGGTCGTTCGCAATTTTTTGTGATCTCTATCAAATTTTCTAGATGATAAAAAACAGCGCGCTCAAGTTGATTACAGGAAAAACCGATAAGGATGTAAAGGGGTAGTTTTCCCTGATTGTTTTGGTATCACCTATGGAAGCAGTTTCATCTTTTATAGCGACAGTAGCGCCTCCACCGTTCCAGACAGGAGCTGAGGAAGCGAAGAAGACAGCTAATGCAAGAGACACTATTCCGCAGACAGCGCAAGCGGCCAAGTCTGCAAATACAGGTGTGACCGCAGATGGTCGCGGTACAACCTCAGGTGCCAATTCTCAGTTGTATGCACAGAGCGACGCTCTTATTTCGGCCAGCACCAATCAGCTTAGGGAAAAGAAAAATTCTGTAAAGGATAAAGTCAAAGTTGACGCTAAAAAGTCTGCTGAAACTAAGACCTCCGGAACAAAAGGCGCCGCCAGAAATAGCGGCAGTAGTGTAGTCACCTCTTCCCTGAAGGACAAAAACACCACAGAATCTCAACAGGCACAGTCAGGCGGAGAAATTCTCGCCACCCAGAAAATAGGTGCGACATCACGTGAGGGCGCTGATTTTGGCGGTGCCAGATTCTCAGAAACAGCCAATAGCCATCTTGGTGCAGAGAACATGACTCGCAGCAATGTTATCGCCAATCGTTACAACCATCTGCTGCATGCGCAGTATCTGACCAAAGGTCAGAATATCAACTACAGTATCTGACTGTTACTTAATCAGTGACTCAAGATATTCCTGCTCGATCTTCTTGCGCTCTTCTTCACTGATTTCTTCAGTATTTTCATCAGACTCATTGTCATCATCAGAACTCATGACGTGGTCCAAAAGCGGCTGCTCTTCAAACCAGTCTGGAACTTCATAGGAGATCCTGTTCACATACCAAAGACGTGTACCGCGCGGTGTCTGCACTACAGCCTCATCTCCCTCTGCCTTGCCAAGGAGAGCCTTAGACATCGGAGCATCAACGGAGATATAGTTGGAGCGACCAAAGATCTCGTCACCACCCACGATACGGATAGCCATTAGCGATTCATCGTCATCAGCCTCGATTTCAACATAGGCACCGAAATAAACCTTTCCGGCCTGCTGCGGGTTATAGGTAATAACCTGCAGATCATTCATACAGTGACGCAGATAGCGGATACGGCGATCAATCTGGGCAAGCAGTCTTTTATTGTAATGGTAATCAGCATTCTCCGAACGATCACCAAGACTTGCGGCCCAGGACACCTTTTGTGTAATCTCCGGACGCTTGGTATTCCACAGATAATCCAATTCCTTGCGCAACTGATCATAGCCTTCACGAGTAACGAACGGTTTACCCATAATATGCTCCTGAAATTTAAAACCCGACAGGAGGTTATCCTGCCGGGTCACTTACTAATTATGCTTAAATACTTTAAAGCAGAATTAGAGCTGAGGACCTGCCTTAGCTAAATCAGCTGCCAGAGACTCGAACTTCTTGAAGTTCTTGATGAAGCGCTCAGCAAGATCTTTAGCCTTAACATCCCACTCTGCAGGATCCTTGTAGGTGTTGCGAGGATCGAGAATATTGGTGTCAACGCCTGGAAGAGCAGTTGGAACCTTGAATGAGAATACAGGGATAGTCTTGGTTTCAGCCTTGTCGATAGAACCATCAAGGATTGCGTCAATAATACCGCGGGTATCCTTAATAGAAATACGCTTGCCAGTACCGTTCCAGCCGGTGTTAACGAGGTAAGCTGAAGCACCTGACTGTTCCATACGTTTAACCAGCACGTCTGCATAGGTGGTTGGAGGCAGTGACAGGAATGCAGCACCGAAGCATGGTGAGAAGGTTGGGGTTGGCTCGGTGATGCCACGCTCAGTACCAGCCAGTTTGGCGGTAAAGCCAGACAGGAAGTAATACTTGGTCTGATCTTTATCAAGCAGAGAAACTGGTGGGAGAACACCGAAAGCGTCAGCAGATAAGAAGATTACGCGCTTAGCTGCAGGGCCTTTGGAAATTGGCTTAACAATGTTCTTGATGTGGAAAATTGGATAAGAAACACGAGTATTCTCTGTTACTGACTTATCAGCAAAGTCAATCTTGCCATTACCGTCAACAGTTACGTTCTCAAGCAGAGCGTCACGCTTGATGGCATTGTAAATATCAGGCTCGCTTTCCTTTGAAAGGTTGATAACCTTAGCATAGCAGCCACCTTCAAAGTTAAATACGCCATCATCATCCCAGCTGTGCTCGTCGTCACCGATCAGCAGACGCTTAGGATCGGTTGAAAGAGTGGTCTTGCCGGTGCCTGACAGACCGAAGAAGATAGCAGTGTTCTTGCCTTCAAGGTCAGTATTGGCAGAGCAGTGCATTGCAGCGATGCCCTTAAGTGGGAGGTAGTAGTTCATCATTGAGAACATACCTTTCTTCATCTCACCACCGTACCAGGTGTTGAGGATGACCTGCATGCGCTCAGTCAGGTTGAATACTACAGCGGTCTCTGAATTTAAACCTAATTCCTTGTAGTTGGTAACTTTGGCTTTAGAAGCATTCAGAACTACGAAATCAGGCTTGAAGTTCTTGAGTTCTTCATCGGTTGGACGGATGAACATGTTCTTAACAAAGTGGGCCTGCCATGCTACTTCCATTACGAAACGGATAGCCATACGGGTGTTGGCATTGGCACCGCAGAAACCGTCAACCACGTAAAGTTTTTTACCGGTCAGCTCTTCACCGGCAAGTTTCTTCAGAGCATTCCAGGTCTCAGTGGTAACCGGCTTGTTATCATTCTTGAAGCCTTCAGTAGTCCACCAGAAATTGCCTTCTGAAACAGAATCCTTAACAATGAACTTGTCCTTTGGTGAACGTCCGGTATAAACGCCGGTCATTACGTTGACAGCGCCTAACTCAGAAACAACACCTTTATCAAAACCAGTAAGTTCTGCCTTGGTCTCTTCGGCATACAGTTCATCGTATGAAGGGTTGCGAACGATCTCAGCAGCTGAGCTGATACCATATTTAGCTAAATCAAGCTCGTCAAATAAGCTCATTTTTTTCTCCACAGTTTATTTCGAGATTATCTCGGTTATTCGTACTTGTGAGATTTTAACCGAAAAACGGACGTTATGGCTAACATTCAAACATAATTTCACGCACAAAATTATCAGTTTTGCTTCGCTGTTGCGTCATGACTGTATAATGCACGCTTATTACAGTATTTTTTCTTCTTTATACGGATCGGCGATATGAGCAAAATAAGCGTAACCGAGAAAGCCCAGGAATATTTCCTCAGAATTATCGAAAAACAGAAGATGGATGGTCTGGCCATCCGACTTACTGCCACCAATACCGGCACCCCGGGGGTTCAGTGCGGTATTTTGTACTGTCCGAAAGAGTACATTACCCCGAATGATGAACATTTCCAAATGAAGGGTTTTGAGATTGTTATAGATTCTGCGGTTATTCCATACCTAGATGAATCCGTTATCGATCTTGGTAAAGACGATAAAGGTGAAGATCTTCTGACTTTCCATGCCCCTAATCTCAATAAACAGGATCTGCCTGAGGACGCCACCTTGCAGGATCGTATCGCCCGTTTCATTGAAACTACCGTAAGTCCGTCTTTGGCAAGTCACGGCGGTGCCGTAACGCTCGACTCCGTTACCGAGGACGGTGTGGTAAAGGTCAGATTTGAAGGTGGGTGCCTTGGCTGCTCAATGGTTGGCGTCACCCTGAAGGATGGTATTGAAGGACAGCTGAATCAGGCCTTCCCAGGCTTAATCAAAGAAGTCATCGATGTTACTGAACATCATGTGACTGACGAAACCTTCGGTTAATTTCGTTTCCTCATTTTCCTTAATTAGAGAGGCTAGCCTCTCTAATGAGGATCCGGCCGATAAAGGAATTAACAGTTAGTTAGTCATCACTCTCGTGATAGCAGGGGATTTTCACTATTCGGCTTTCTGGCTTCTGCTCAGCAGAGAGGCTGCCGCTTCTTTTCCCGACTTACCTTGATATATTACTTCGTAAAGTTCGTTACAGATTGGCATCTGCACCTGACTTTGTTCACCAAGATGTTTCATCACCCTGGTCATGGTATATCCTTCCACCACCTGACCGATCCTTGTCAGGGCAGTTTCAGGGTCAAGTCCCTGACCGAGCATAAAACCAAAGCGGCGGTTACGTGACTGGTTATCAGTACAGGTTAAGATCAGATCTCCCAGTCCTGAGAGTCCCATAAAGCCGCGGTCGGTTGCGCCTCTTGTTACCCCGTATCTGACCATTTCCGCCATACCGCGGGTAATCAACGCCGTTCGGGCATTGGCACCGTAGCCTAAACCGTCAGACAGTCCGCAGGCAATGGCTATCACATTCTTGACTGTTCCGCCTAACTGTAGACCGACAAAGTCATCACTTTCGTAGATACGAAAAGTCGGAGTATGCATCAGATTACTGATGTCCTTAATAAAGGTTCTGTCCGTACCGCTAACGGAAATAGCTGTAGGCAGACCTTTGGCCAGTTCCATAGCAAAGGTCGGACCGGAGATAGCCGCCAGAGGCATATTGTCAGGGAGCAGTTCCCTGGCGATTTCACTTAAAAGTTTGCCTGTTTCAGGATCAATACCCTTTGTTGCCCAGAACAGTCTCTGTCCTGCCGTCAGGTAAGGTATGATCGTACCTAAAACGGAGTGAAAAGTGTGACTGGGCACCACCAGAAGAATAATTTCCGCTGATTCGACAGCCTGCTGCAGGTCGGACGTTACCTGAAGAGATGGAGGGAAAACGACACCCGGTAGATATTTTTCGTTATACCCGTCCTGCCGTATCTTCTCCATCACCATGGAATTACGCCCCCAAAGGACAACTTTTAATCCCTTGGAGGCCGTTGATACTGCCAGTGCAGTACCGTAAGAGCCTGCACCGATTACAGTAAGAGACGCATTAAATGGCATGCTTAGGCCTGCGGAGTCTCATCCTTGGCTGCACCATTGACTGCGGCACCTTCTGCCTGCTTTTTCTGAGCCTCCTCCATCTTACGGGCACGGTACAGAGCCTCGAAATTCAGAGGACGCAGATTCAGTGCCGGGAAGGTGGCACGATTAATCAAGGAGGCAATGTGCTCTCTTGCGTAAGGGAAAAGAATATTAGGAGCAGTTGCACTCAGCAGATATTCAGCGGTGTTCTGATCGAGATTCTTAAGGAGGAACAGACCGGCCTGATGAACTTCACAGATAAAGGCAACCTTGTCGTTATTATGACAGGTTACGGTAACTCTGAGGTCAACCTCTATCTGATTATCTCCGGCATCCTGTGGCTTGGTATCAAACTCAACATTAATCTGAGGTTTCCACTGCTCACGGAAAATCGCAGGGAGGTTCGGAGTCTCCAAGGAGCAGTCCTTAGCGTAAATTCTAACGATATCAAATACCGGCTGATTTGCCTGGTTTTCGGTTGGCTGGTTGTTTTCTTCTGCCATTTTTCAGTCCTTATTTTTTATTTGAAAGAGGAAGGTTATCACTAGCCCACTGAGTGATACCACCCTCAAGGGTATAAACTTTGGTATAGCCTAATTTTTTGAGAATACGGGCACAATTGAAACAATCTGAGTCCATCTTGTCCTTTCCGACAAGGATAACAGGATTATCCTTGTTGTTGGCAATAAGATTTATTTTACCTTCTTTTATTTCCTGTGCCGAAACATTGCGCGAATTGGCGATATGTCCCTTTGAGAACAGACTTTCGCTACGTACATCCACAAAAACGCCGTTTTCATGATTTACCATAAGAGTTGCAGCATTAGGGGTCACCTTCTTGATGTGCGCCGCTAGGATTCTTATCTGTGTGTAGATCAGCAGAACCAAAACTACCACCCAGATACCGCACATAAACAAGTGACGGTTCACGAAAGCTGTATACTCCGCCACATTCTCAGCTGAAAAAAATTCACCCACAAGACACCTCTTAAAACTGGTACGGGTTTTATTACTGTTCATTCCAGGACCCTGCTGACACAGCATATTACGCACCTTTGCAGCAGGATCTGTCGACTAAATTAGCCCTAGATTTTAACATACAATCCCGGTCACACCGAAAAATAATGCGGTTATCATTGATAACTTTAGCATTAGTACCGAATATACCGCCTGTTTTCAGGTACAATACACTAAGTTATTTTTAATCTTAGAGACAAAAGTCATGGCAAATAAAAAAACTTTAGCCCTCATCATTATGGATGGTTGGGGTGATAATCCGGTCAAAGAGTTCAACGCCGCATTCAATGCCAAAACTCCTGTTCTTGACGGACTCTGTGAAAAGTACGCTCATACCGATATTCAGGCATCTGGCATAGACGTAGGTCTGCCTGACGGTCAGATGGGCAACTCAGAGGTTGGTCACACCAACATCGGTGCCGGACGGATTGTTTATCAGGAACTGACCCGTATTACCAAAGCCATTGAAGACGGTGATTTCTTTGAAAACAAAACCCTCTGCGCAGCAGTTGACAAGGCAGTTAAAGCCGACAAAGCAGTACACATAATGGGTCTGATGTCTCCTGGTGGAGTTCACAGTCATCAGGACCATATCATCGGCATGATTAAACTTGCCGCCAGACGCGGAGCCAAAAAAATTTATTTCCATCCGTTCCTGGACGGTCGAGATGTTCCACCACGTTCTGCTCATGAATATATTGAAACCTTTGAGAAAGCCTTCAAGGAAATCGGCGCCGGGCGCATCGTGTCCCTGATTGGTCGTTACTTCGCAATGGATCGAGATAACCGCTGGGATCGTGTACAGCAAGCTTATGATCTCATTGTTGAAGGCAAGAGCGAATTCGCACCTTTCGCAAGTGCCAAGGAAGCTCTTGACGCCGCATATGCGCGTGACGAAAACGACGAGTTCGTTAAAGCTTCAGTGGTTGGTGAACGGGTCAAACTTGAGGACGGCGACAGTCTCATTTTCATGAACTTCCGTGCCGATCGCGCCCGTCAGATCACCCGCAGTTTTGTAAACAGTGACGCTGATTTCACTGGATTCAAACGTAATATCCGTCCTAAACTTGCCGACTTCGTCATGCTGACTCAGTATGCTGCAGACATCAATACAGCGTGCGCCTATCCTCCGGAAGATCTCCACAATACTTTAGGCGAATGGTTATCCTCACACGGCAAAACTCAGTTACGTATTTCCGAAACTGAAAAGTACGCTCACGTTACCTTCTTCTTCAACGGCGGTGTAGAAACCGTGTTCGAAGGCGAAGATCGCATTCTTATCCAGAGTCCGAAGGTTGCCACCTATGACCTTCAGCCGGAAATGAGTTCAGGAGAACTCACCGACAAACTGTGCGCTGCTATTGAATCTGGCAAGTATGACGTCGTAATCTGCAACTATCCAAACGGAGACATGGTTGGTCATACCGGCGTCTACGAGGCGGCAGTAAAAGCCTGCGAAGCCGTAGATTCCTGCCTGGGTCGTGTCGTTGCCTCATTAAAGAAAGTTGGTGGCGAATGCCTGATCACTGCTGACCACGGAAACTGCGAGCGCATGAAGGATATGGCCACCGGTCAGCCTTATACCGCTCACACCAATCTGCCGGTACCTTTCATCTATGTCGGTCGTGAAGCTACCATGAGAGGGGACGGAAGACTTAGCGATATCGCTCCTACCATGCTTTATCTGCTGGGCATGGATATTCCTGCTGAGATGACTGGCAAGTCAATCGTTACTCTCAAGTAGAATTGACACTCCCACGACTAAAGTCGTGGGATTCTTGTTTCAGCGACCACTACATTGCTACCAGAGCTTTAGTTTTACACGGTCTCCACAAGCGTAAATTCCAGTATGCCCTACGGTACTCTTTATTCTTCTGACTACGGTATACCCAGTCCCTTTTTCAGGATGTTTATGCTTGCATTGGTGTCCCTGTCATGCTCTGTATGACATTCAGGGCATTCCCAGCTGCGTATGGCAAGACCTTTGTTATAGATGAGCCTGCAACAGCCAAGAGACTGCTTTATTAAGTTCTGCTGTTCTTTGTTAGGGTACGCTCTAAACTTAACACCCTTGTTCATGTCAATATCTACTGCCTTGTTTTTTTGAGTAAATTTATCCTTCGTATCCTTACCAAAAAGGCGTTAGTTACTTACTGTTACTAACGCCTTTTCTGTTCTTTCGTGACTGCTTCTAATCTCCTGATACCGCTAGGGAAGGAATAAGAACGGAGCCCGATCTTAACTTGTAGCGTTCATCGACATCTGTGCCGATAAGGGCAATATGCGCAAACATGTCTTTAAGATTGCCGGCAACGGTTATTTCCTCAACAGCGTGAACTCTCTTTCCGTCCTTGAAATAAAAACCGGTGGCCCCGCGGGAGTAATTGCCACTGACCAAATCAACCCCCTGCCCCATCAGACTGGTTATTACCAGTCCCTCACCAACTTCAGCGAGCAGATCTTCAAAATCACGACTATGAGCCGCATCAGGAGTAACAAACCAGTTGTAAATACCTCCGGCATGACCGTTTGATTTCATTTTCAGTTTTCTAGCCGAATAACTAGCCAGCAGAAACTGTTTTAACACTCCTGATTTAACAATATCAGACTGACTGGTTCTCACGCCTTCGTTGTCAAAATTAGCCGACCCCAGTCCTCCACTAATAAAAGGATTTTCATAGATGGTCAAGAATTCCGGCAGAATACGCTGCTCAAGGGCATCACAAAGAAAAGAACTTTTACGGTAAATGGCGCCGCCTGAAATAGCGCTGACGAGATTGCCCCATAAAGATACCGCAGCACCGTGTCTGAACAGCACGTTATATTTACCGGTTCTGACCGGTCTGGCATTAAGTTTATCAAGAGTCTTCTCTCTGGCCTCATCTAAAATCCGCTCTAAAGAATCGAGTTTAGTATAATCGCGACTGATAGAATAGCCACTGCCACGCTGCATCTTACCGTCCGCTTCGCCAAGTAGCGTTAGACTCAGCGAACTTAAGGTTGATGATTTAACCGCGGAAAACCCGTTCGAATTGGCAAAAGCACTGCTGTAAACGTGACTGTCAAAACTGGAACCGTCACTGCCCTTGATACCGCTCCCAAGTGCTGCGCAGGCCATTTTATCCAGCGTACAGGCAGTTTTTACCGCCTGATCAGCATCATCCTGTGGCGTATAGCAAAGATTCAGATCCCAAAACTCCGTGCACTGCAGTTCCTTATCACAGATCCCGGCACACTCATCCTCATCGGCATACGAGGCGATGCTGATGGCGGAATTGACACAATCCTCGATAGCCGACATATTCAGATCGGAAGTCGAAGAATTACCGCGACAATGATTTTTGAAGACGGTAATTTCCATGCCGTTATCGCGGTTAAACTCAATGTTCTCCACCTCTCTGTCACGGGAGGAAACCGACAAACCACGAGCACCACCGACGCTTACCTCACACTGATCTGCCCCTGCTTTTATTGCCATCTCCACCACTCTTTCAGAGAGAGTTTTAAGTTTCTGTTCATCAGTTTTAAGAGAATCTTCAAATGTCATGGTGTTCATTTGGCCAAAAGACTATATCCAAAAGCCAAAGCTCCTTTTTTCTGCTACATCACAAACTACAAAAACCTGTTCATTTTACAATGACATTTTGTCACAGACTACTTTCTGTTTTACGTTATCACGAGAAATGAGCAAAGATCTGAATTTAACCAGGACTGGAGCTACTCTCTGAAATCAAAGATTTTCTCTGCACGTATGCTGTTAACCTCCGTTCCTTTGGACATGCGTATAAAGTGCTTTTAAACCAAGTTTGCCTTCATCCTCCGCCGTTTAGGTAAGGAATGAAGGCGAATCTGACTAATATTACTCAAGAACAAAACACTTCTGCGATGTTCTTATATAATTGCCATAGGAAGTGTTTTAAGGAAAAGGCATGTCCAGAAAAAAAATCATAGTCGGAATGAGTACCTTATCTGAGATTAGAGATAAGGGCGGAATTTATGTAGACAAAACTAGATTTATTGATCTCCTTGAGAATTATGCCGGCACCAGTGTACCCGTATTTTTGCGTCCAAGACGCTTTGGCAAGAGTCTTACCGCAAGTATGCTGCACAGCTACTATGATATTTATGAAAAGGACCAGTTTGAAAAGAATTTCAAAGGTACCTGGATTTACGATCACAGAACTCCTCTTGCCAGTTCCTATTACGTGCTTCATTTTGATTTTTCAAATGTCTCACCAGATCCTGCCCTAGTGAACAACAGTTTCTTAATCTCTGTCGCTGCCAGCATTTCCAACTTTAGCGATTACTATCCAAAGCAGGGACTTAAAAAAGAAGAACTTGAACCATCAGTGTATAAAAATGCTACAGAGCTTCTGACCAGATTTCTGTCAAACTTCTCAAGTCATGTGAAAGCAGGGGAATATCTGTACGTTATCATCGATGAATACGATCACTTTGCCAATGAGATTTTGACCAGAGATAAGGAAGCATTCAAGGATATAACCTCAACCGCCGAAGGTCACGCTGGTCTTATCAAGCAGTTTTATGCCCAGCTCAAAGCCTATTACCGCGGTAATCGTCCAGGCGGTATCGACAGATTCTTTATCACCGGCGTCTCATCAGTCTCCTTAGATTCTGTAACCTCAGGCTTTAATATTGCAAAGAATATCAGTTCAAAAGCAATTTTCAATGAAATGACCGGTTTTACCCATGATGAACTGTCTGAGGTCATTGATGAGACGGTGGATTTTACGCAGCTGCCTGACGATATCACCAAAGAGCGGGTAATCAGGATTATGGAAGAGAAGTTTGACGGTTATTTATTTTCTGAGGATGCTGATGAGACTCTGTTCAATTCCAACCTCTGTCTTGATTATCTAAGCAGTCTTGTTTTAGATAAAAAACTTCCCAAAGAAAATGAAATTACTCTCAACGATGATGCGGGCAAACTAAACGGCATGTTAAGTCTGTGTGAGGATGACGTCAGAGAAGAAATTGTCCGCGCCATGTTCAATAAAGAGCCGATTGTCGCCGACCTTCCTGAGAGGATGAATCTGAATCAGACAGGCTCATTTGAAAAAGAGCAGATGATATCCGTGCTTTATCACTTAGGTTATGTGACAGTCGATCCGCAACTTTCCAGAAAACTTGGCGGGACAAGTTTTGTCATTCCTAATAAAGTATACGAGAAGCTTTTTTTAGACTACTGCCGTCAGTCTATGGGCTACAGTCAGGATGTAAAAATGGATCTTTCATCAATGTATGATGAGTCTGCACAGATAGACAGATTACTGGAGATAGTAACAGGGCAGATAGAGAAAAAAATAAAACCACAGGCTTTGGGTAAATTCACCGAAATGTCACTGCAGCTTATTTTTGACAGTGTTATCAATAACGCAAGAATGAATTATCTTGATGCCTACACTGAGTTCTACACCGGCAGAGGTTTTGCCGATATCTTTGTGAAGAACAGATATCCTGGCGGTCACTGTTTTCTTCTGGAACTTAAATATCTGCATAAAAAGGATGACAGCAGGACTGCTATAGCAGAAAAACTTGCAGAGGCCAAAGAGGAAATTGAAAAGTACAAACAGGGCACGGTGCTTCAGGATGCTGTAGGGGACCGTGTGCTTGACTGCTATGCCCTAGTCTTTGTGGGCTCAAAGTGCATAGTCTGTCAGAAGGTATGATAAAAAAGGTGGCAAAGGCCACCTTTTTACAGAAGTCTTCTGTTCTAGAAGAGAGTATATTTACGATTTGGTATTTTCAATGCAGTAAAACTATGACAGTTAAAGAAACTTTTCAGCGTTTGAAAAAATATACACTTTTTATTTCACTGATTACCGGAACCCTTATTTTCTGCGCTTTTCACTTTTTAAGTTTCCTCAATCCGCTCAAGCCAGCTGTCCATGCCTTTACTCACTTCAGTCTGCCGGTGCTTATTTTTCTGATCCTGTTTTTTTCCTACTGCAAAATCAATATCAGTCAGATGAAGCCTAAGTGGTGGGATCTTGAGTTGGTGGCCTTCCAGGTGCTGGTAAGTCTTGCTGCAGGTCTGTATCTTTTTTACAATCCGCAAAGTTCTGCCGTGGTCGAAATCGAGGGATTTATTGTCTGCATCAGCACCCCGACCGCAGCGGCTGCAGCCGCCATAACAGGAAAATTGGGCGGCAATATCTCGGCGGTGACAACCTACACTATCCTGAGCAACTTTGCCGCGGCACTGTCCATTCCGCTTATTTTCCCTCTTTTTTCCTCCAGTCTTGACGGCTCGTTTGTTTATCAGTTCTTTATGCTTTTAAACAAAATTTTTCTAATGATTGTGCTCCCGCTTTTTGCGGCTCTGTTCGTTAAGTTTTTCCTCAAAAGAATTCATCACTTCATTATTACTAGACTGAGTGAGGCTTCCTTTTATCTGTGGGCTTTCAATCTGATAGTGGTATTTGGTCAGGCCATTTCCAACTTCGTAAATTCCAGTGAATCTTCAGCAACTTTATGGATCCTGGCGCTGATTGGACTGTTCTGCACCATTATCCAGTTTGGCATCGGCAAACTCTGCGGTCAGTTCGAAAAACAGAGGATCAGCGCAGGTCAGGGCTTAGGTCAGAAAAATATGGTTTTTGGACTGTGGGTTGCTCTAACCTACCTTTCACCGTCAGCCGCCATAGCCCCGGGCTGCTATATTTTCTGGCAGAATATTGTCAACGCCGCCCAACTGTGGTGGCGTGAACGCTATCTTGCCAAAGCAAAAGAGTCTGGCAGAAAAATATATCAGGAATAATTTGCTACAGGAATTGCAAAATTCCTGTGGAAAAGTGTTATGAATGGCTCTGCTGCAGGACAGATCTAGATTTTTGCGGGGTCATCCACAGCAAAGTCATCATCACGAAGAGGCATAAAACCGAGCAGCGCCTTATTCTCAAGCAGAGGCGGAACCCAACTTTTATTCCAGGCCTCAGCAGTAATTAACTGTGCTCTGGCTCCGTTTAATCCTGCATTTTCAGCAAAAACCACGGCATAGCGCTCATGACACCAGACCGGAAGAATCGAGCTCTTATGATGATGATCGTCTTCTTCAGTATCTTCAAGGGTATAGGGAGCATCCTCATAAATCAGAATATACAATCCCCCCTGCTCTCTGACCTTTTCCTTAAAGTGTGCCTGACGGTAATCAGCATTAAGTTGCAACACCGCGTCAAATTCCTTATCTGTCAGTTCGTACATAGTAATCAGTATCCTCTTTTCAGAATCGGTTTTAAAAATTGCCCTGTAAATGAGGTCTCACACAGAGCCACCTCCTCAGGAGAACCTTGTGCAACTATAGTACCGCCTCCTGCACCTCCCTCGGGACCTAAATCAATCAGATAATCAGCGGTTTTTATAACGTCCAGATTATGTTCAATGACCACTACGGTATTACCCTGATCACGCAATCTTAACAGTACCTGCAGCAGCTGTTTGACATCGTGGAAATGCAGACCGGTGGTCGGTTCGTCAAGCACATACAGCGTTTTGCCCGTGGCTCTTTTGGACAGTTCCTTTGAGAGTTTGATGCGCTGGGCCTCACCGCCTGAAAAGGTGGTCGCTGCCTGTCCTAAGGTAATATAAGGCAGTCCGACATCCATCAGAGTCTTCAGTTTATTGGCTATCGCTGGAACAGCCGAAAAGAAATCATACGCTTGCTCGACATTCATGTTGAGCACATCAGAAATGTTTTTGCCCTTGTATAAAACCTCGAGAGTCTCACGGTTATAGCGAGCGCCACGACATTCCTCACACTTGACATAGACATCAGGCAGGAAATTCATAGAGACTTTTATAACCCCGTCTCCCTGGCAGGCTTCACAGCGTCCCCCCTTAACATTAAAGGAAAAACGCCCCGGTCCGTAACCTCTGGCTCTTGCTTCTGCTGTTTTGGCAAACAGATCCCTGATCTCCTGAAAAAGCCCGACATATGTGGCAGGATTTGACCTTGGAGTACGTCCTATAGGACTCTGATCAATACAGATAATCTTGTCAAAGTGCTCAAGACCCCTGATGGCCTTACAAGGCGCCGGATCATCGTTGCTTGTCACGCCATTGAGTTTGCGTTCGGCAATTCGTACCAGAGTATCGTTTATCAGAGTGGATTTTCCAGATCCCGAAACTCCGGTAACCACCGTAAAGCAGCCACAGGGAATGGACACGGTGATGTTTTTCAGATTATTACCCGAGCATTCCTGCAATGTCAGCATTTTGCCCTTCTGCGGTTTCAGTCGCTTTTTCGGGATAACTATCTTCTTGCGCCCGCTCAGATAATCACCGGTCAGTGAAGCGCGACAGTTTTCAAGATCTTCAACCGTTCCTGCCGACACCACAGTACCTCCGTGTATTCCCGCACCGGGACCTATGTCCAGAATGTAGTCCGCCGCTCTCATGGTCTCCTCATCGTGTTCGACCACAATCACGGTATTGCCGAGATCACGAAGATTTTTCAAGGCCTCAATAAGTTTGGAGTTATCACGCTGATGCAACCCGATGCTCGGTTCATCAAGGATATACATTACCCCAACCAGTCCTGCACCGATCTGACTGGCAAGGCGGATCCGCTGCGCCTCTCCTCCTGACAGCGTTTCAGCTGATCGTGATAGAGTGAGATAACCAAGTCCGACGTTGATAAGAAAACCAAGTCGCGCCCTAATCTCCTTCAGAATTCTTGAAGCAATGCCCAGTTCCTGTTCGCTCAGTTTTAGACTGCCAAAGAAGTCATAGGCGTCTTTGATAGACATATTGCTCACTTCAGGTAAGGACTTGTTCCCGACAAAGACGTTACAGTATTCCTTCTTAAGTCTTGCGCCGTGACATTCTGGACAAGGTAGCGGCGTCATAAGCTTGGAAATATAATCACGGACCAGATCAGACTCTGTCTCGTGCAGGCGACGTTCATAATTAGGGATCACACCTTCAAAAGGCTCCACTCGTTTTTCAACTTTCTTTCCTGAGTATGATTTGAAAACCATAGGGATATCTTCATTCCCTGTCCCGTATAAAAAAAGATGCTGCTCCCTTTTTGTCAGTTCCCCAAAAGGTTTGTGCAGATCTATATGATAAAAGTCGGCAACAGCTTCTAGAAAACGGTAGAAAAACATGCTCTGTCGACCCCAACCTTCAATGGCCCCCTCATACACGGATTTGCTGCCATCAGGCACGACCTTCTTTTCGTCAAAGACCATCTGTGAGCCAAGTCCGTCACATTTTGGACATGAACCATGAGGATTGTTAAAGGAGAAATCTCGAGGTTCCAGTTCAGGAATGGAATAGCCACAGATAGGGCATGAATAGCGTGAGGAAAAAGTAATTTCATCCTCCGCCTTGTGCTCCTCCATCGGAGCAAGCACCGCCAGACCATCTGCATATTTGAGCGCGGTTTCAAAGGAGTCAGCCAGTCTCTGCTTGATATCATCGCGGACCTTGAAGCGATCTATGACAATATCAATATTATGTTTCACCCGCAGATTAAGTTCTGGCGGATCTGACAGATCGCAGATTTCCCCGTCAATTCTTGCCCTGATGAAACCATCGCGTGACAGATCAGCGAACAACTGCTTATATTCACCTTTCCTGCCGCGCACTACCGGAGAGAGAATCATATACTTGCTCCCGGCTGAGAGTTTGACCGTGGCATCTACCATCTGACTTACCGTCTGAGCCTTGAGAACAGTACCGTGTTCAGGACATCTGGCCTCTCCGACCCTTGCCCACATAAGTCGCAGATAATCGTGGATCTCAGTGATGGTGCCAACCGTGGATCGCGGGTTGTGCGAGGTGGATTTCTGTTCAATGGAAATAGCAGGAGACAAACCGTCAATAGAATCCACATCCGGTTTATCCATAAGCTGCAAAAACTGCCTGGCGTAAGCGCTTAGAGATTCAACATAACGGCGCTGACCTTCAGCATAGAGAGTATCAAAGGCAATTGAAGACTTGCCGGATCCTGATAATCCTGTAATCACACACAGTTTGTCGCGAGGGATCCTGACACCAATGTTTTTGAGATTGTGCGTCCTCGCGCCACGAATAATAATATCAGCCATTTTTGGGGAATAGTCTTAGAGAAAAATACAGTCGCCATTTTAGCAAAGAGAGGAACTAAAAAAATTATCAGCTGCGTATATTTCTCTTTTTTTTTGAGAGCTATCTTTGAGCGGAATCCCTGATACGGTACTACACTTTTCATCTCCCATAAAACACCTGCTTTACCTGGTGCAAAATGGTATGATGTTATACAGTCATTCTTTAATAAAGTAGTGACTTTTTTTTGATACCGTACAAGGAATTAGATATTATGGCTCGCGGATTAAATAAGGTAATATTGATTGGCAATCTTGGCGATGAACCTACAATGCGTTCTTCCCAAAGTGGTATTCCTGTTGCTAATTTCTCCATGGTAACCAACGATGTGAGACGTAACCCACAGACCGGTGAAACAACCGAGTATGCAGAATGGCATCGCATCGTAATGTGGAACAAACTGGCAGAAATTGCAGGACAGTACCTGCATAAAGGATCGCGAGTTTACATCGAAGGGAAACTGCGTACCCGTTCATATACTGACAAGACCGGCGTTAAGAGAATGGTTACTGAGATCAGCGCCGATGAAATGCTGATGCTCGACAGTCGTCGCGACAGCGGTGCCGCCTCTCCTGCAGACGGTCAGCAGCAATGGGGACAGAACAGTCGTCAGAGTGAAGATTTTGGCAGAGCAAACAGCAATAGCAGTTTCGGTGGCAACAGTTTTAACGGAGGCAATGGCAGTTTCGGCGGCTATGAGGCCCCGCAGCAGCCACAGTCTTACGGTCAGATGCAGAAAAGCTACGATCAGAACACCAATGTGGCCCCGGCAAATGTTATCGGCAGTGAACCAGTCACTGAACCAGAACCAAACGTGCGCCCGCAGGACGATGATATTCCGTTCTGATTTTTAGAACTGACCTCAGTTTTTCCACCGCCAAGTGACGGTGGAAAAACTGCAAAACCACTTTCCTTACCTCTTCCCCTGGCCTTCTTCGTCAGTCACCGAATTTAAAGCTTTAAGTTTTGACAGCAGACAATGTCTGACATCGTCTAGCAGGGAGTAGCATACCGGGACAAACACTAGACTTAACAGGGAACGGCAATACGCACTGGCATCTGCGGTAAGGTTATAAATACCAAAGCCGGTGTCCCAAGAGCAATTCTGACCTGTTCTGAAAAACTTAAACATACCTTTCCAGTACGTGAGTTACTGTCAAGCTGTGCCGGAATAAGACGAATCTTTCCTGACAGAGTCCTGTCAAGTACCTCAATTCTGGTCTCAAGTTCGCAGGTCAAAGAGGAGGGGGAATTCTTGCTAGATAAGGTTAAAAAGGCAGAAATTTGGAGATTTGATACTTTTTTTATATAAGAACCGTTAAAGTCCCCACAACTGACTGATTTGCTGTGCTATACTTTGACACAAATTTTTTATCCTATAGGCGTCTTGCCTGTTGATTTTTTGCCTAGGCACCAGAAAATAAATGTTCAAAAAAATACGTAGCATGTTCTCTAATGATCTGTCTATCGATCTGGGAACTGCAAATACCCTCGTTTATGTAAAAAATAAGGGCATCGTTCTTAACGAGCCATCTGTTGTTGCTGTCAGAATCGACCGAAACGGCGGCTCACAGAAAAAAGTCGATGCTGTAGGAAAGGCAGCAAAGGTTATGCTTGGTCGTAACCCTGACAACATTGAAGTTATACGTCCGATGAAAGATGGCGTTATTGCTGACTTCCAGTACACAGAAAAAATGCTGCAGTACTTTATCGATAAGGTATTGTCCGGCTCGCATTTCTTTCCGTTCAAGCCTTCTCCTCGAGTTTTAGTCTGCGTTCCTTGCGGAGCAACTCAGGTGGAACGCCGTGCCATCAGAGAATCTGTTGAAGGTGCAGGAGCCAGTGAAGTATACCTGATTACCGAGCCGATGGCAGCTGCTATCGGTGCCGGACTGCCGGTTTCCGAGGCTGCAGGTTCCATGATTGTTGATATCGGCGGTGGTACCACTGAGGTAGCAATCATCTCCCTGAACGGTGTGGTTTATTCAAGTTCAGTTCGCATCGGTGGTAACCGTCTTGATCAGGCTATCATCGATTATGTCCGTAACACCAAGAGATATGATATCGGTGAAGCTACCGCAGAACAGGTTAAGCTTGAGATTGGTTCTGCCTATGCAGAACAGGAAATGCATGAGAAGGAAGTTCGCGGCAGATCTGTTGTTGAAGGTGTTCCGCGCTCCTTTACCCTCAATTCCAACGAAGTTCTGGAAGCTCTTTCCGATCCTATTAAAGGCATTGTCAGTGCAGTCCGTGTCGCGCTGGAGAAATCTCCTCCTGAACTTGCCGCTGATATTTCAGAACACGGTATGATGCTTTCTGGCGGTGGTGCTCTGCTCCATAATTTGGACAAACTGCTGCGTGAAGAAACAGGTATTCCTGTGGTCATAGCCGATGATCCATTAACGTGTGTGGCTCGAGGCGGAGGAAAAGCTTTGGAGATGTACGACACACAGGACAACGAGATTTTCGACTAAGTTAAAAAAGGATCCTGTTAAGGGTCCTTTTTATTTGCACTTCATTTCTGATGAAGGCTAAATATCACCAACAAAAGACACGGATTGATAAAGGTGTGTTTTGAATAAACCTGAAAAACCAAATCTTGTTATCCATTTCCGTTTTGCGCTGGCAGTGATCCTTTCGATTGCTGTTATCTTTGTTGATGTCCGCACAAAATTACTCAATGATTTCCGGTACTATCTGGAAACGGTTCTTTATCCGGTACTGGCTTTTGCTGATTCTCCGCATTCTCTCTCGCGGCTGGTTTCTTCACAGCTGAAGAGTCACAGTGAACTTATTGAGGAAAACGAAAAACTGTCTGCCGAAAACTTTCTGCAGCGAGCAGATATTCAGAGACTTCAGTCGCTGGAGACGGAAAATGCAGCCTTGCGCAAAATGCTTAATTCCCCACAGCCAGAAAGTTCCAAACGTCTATTTGGAGAGCTGATTGATATCGATTCTAATCCTTATCTGAAACGTATCGTTGTAAACCGGGGCAAGCAGTCTGGTGTTTATGAGGGAATGCCGGTAATTTCCGACAGCGGTCTTGTAGGACAGGTTATCTCGGTAAACTACGCCTTCTCACGGGTTCTGCTGATCACTGATCCAAACTGTTCGGTACCTGTAATTGACAACCGCAGTTCACTGCGTGCCATTGCTACCGGAACAGGCTCGCAGGATGAGATCCTCATCAACAATGTCCCGCGTAGCACCGATGTCAGAGTCGGCGATAAATTCTACACTTCAGGAATTGGTGGAGTATATCCTGAAGGCTATCCTGTTGCAGAGGTGACCTCCATCGGTTTCTCAGAAACTCAGCCTTTTGCACTTATCAAAGCAAAACCTACTGTTGATCTTGATAAAATCCGTTATGTGCTGATGTACTGGTACAACGACGTCAGTAAAACTCAGCAGAAGGTCGTCTCTCCCAAAGAGCCTACAGACGGAAAAATTATTCTCAGACAGAAGAGGATAAAGAATATTATTGAGACTCTCTCCAATAACAAGGGTACCGAAGTATCCCCTCCTGAAAATGCGGATACCGGTACAGTCAGGGAGCATTGAAGCAATCATGACCAACAATAATGATAGTAATCGTCGCTCCATATACGTTGTATTTCTGCCGCTGATCTTCATTGGTCTTGTACTGCAGATCATCCGTTTACCTGACCTGCTAGAGAATAACCGACCGGACTTTATCGTGCTCGTTCTGATTTACTTCAGCGTGCTTGATAACCGTCAGCTGTCTATAGAAATCGCCTGGATAACCGGTCTGCTGCTCGACCTGCTCAGCGGTGCACCTTTAGGGATTAATGCTTTCATGATGGCAGCACAGGTGTATCTGATAGTTTCTCAGTTCACTAAATTTGCAGCTTACCGCATCTGGCAGCAGGCGATTATAATCTGTGTCATCAACCTGCTTGTAAACGTCATAGGCTATTGGATTGGACATATTCTGGGCTTGAATTATTCCCATTCATCCTACATTATTCCATCCGTCATGCTGTTTGCCCTGTGGCCGCTTTTCTATGCTGTAAGTACCATCCTCTGCAAGGCATTTCTGGTAATTCCAAAGGAAAAAGAATAATGACCAGAAAACTGATCCTGGCCTCAGGTTCTCCCCGGCGCAGGGAGTTTATATCATTTCTTGGTCTTGATTTCACCGTCGTAAAGCCGGCCGTAAAAGAGGATCAGCTCCCGGGCGAAAGCCCTGATGCCTTAGTTGCAAGACTGTCAGTGATGAAGTCCGCGGCCGTCTCTGATCAATATCCTGAGGCTGTCGTGCTGGCAGCAGATACAGTGGTGTCCATTGACGGACAGATCCTGGGTAAACCTCACGACCGTAATGATGCCCTACGCATGATAAAACAGTTATCCGGAAGAACCCATCAGGTCTACACAGCGGTAACATTACGCCATAAAGAAAAGATTAAAACTCTCTGCACCTGCACTCATGTCACCTTTGCCGATATCAGTGACGATCTGGCGGTGATGTATGTCAACAGCGGAGAAGGTGACGATAAGGCAGGTTCTTACGCCCTTCAGGGAAGAGCTGCTATGTTTATCGAAACTGTTGAAGGTTCAGTCAGTTCAGTCATCGGGCTACCGTTATCCGAGACCAGAGAACTGCTCTGCACCTTTGGCATCATTCCTAATTTCTAAGTAAGGTTTATATTTATGTCTATGCTTTTAAATAAAGCTCAGAACCTGCTGTGGCAGGGGTCAGATCTGGACCACGATAAATGTCTTAAGGCACTTGACTCACTGTGTGAAAGAAAAATTGATTTTGGTGATCTCTTTTTTCAGCGCTCTGTTTCTGAATCATTCAGTCTTGAGGAAGGTATTGTCAAAGGCGGTTCATTTGATATCAGCCGTGGTGTTGGCGTAAGAGCCGTCGTGGCGGGGAAAACAGGTTTTGCCTACAGCGATGTTCTGGACTTTAACTCCTTAAACGAGGCCTGTCTTGCCGCAAGATCCATTACCTCCGGACATAACAGCGACCATGTCAGGATTAGTGGCATAGATAATCAGCCAATTCCCCTCTATACAAGCGACGATCCTATAGTATCCATTCCAAGGGAAATCAAGGTTAAGATACTTGAAAAACTCGACCGGATAGCAAGACAGGAAGATAATCGGGTTATTCAGGTTATGGCAGGTTTAGCCTGTTCACATACCGCCAGTCTGGTCTACTGTACTGATGGAAACTTTTCTTGTGATATCAAACCACTAGTACATATTTATGTCAGTGTGGTCATGGAACAGAAAGGACGTAGAGAAAGAGGCTTTGCCTCCTGCGGCGGCGCTATTCTGCCTGACAGTCTTGTCTCGGATGAACAGCTTGACCAACTAGCGAAGGAGGCTGTGCGCATCGGTGCAGTAAATCTTGAGGCTATCGCTGCACCTGCGGGCACCATGACCGTAGTTTTAGGCGCCGGCTGGCCGGGCGTACTCATCCACGAAGCAGTAGGACACGGGCTTGAGGGAGATTTCAACAGAACAGGCTCTTCTGCCTTCTCAGGACTGATTGGTCAGAAGGTGGCCTCAGACTGCTGTACGATTGTTGATGACGGCACCATTCCTAACCGTCGCGGTTCAATTAGCTGCGATGATGAAGGTACTCCTTCACAACATAATGTCCTGATTGAAAACGGTATTCTTAAAGGCTACATGCAGGATAAGCAGAATGCCATGCTAATGAGGATGAAACCTACCGGAAACGGCAGACGTGACAGTTACAACAGCCTGCCACTGCCACGCATGACCAACACCTATATGATGCCAGGTAATTACAAAAAAGAAGAAATAATCAGCAGTGTCAGCAAAGGCATCTATGCCGTAAACTTCAGTGGCGGTCAGGTCGATATTACCTCCGGCAAATTTGTTTTCTCAACATCCGAGGCCTATCTTATAGAGAACGGTAAAGTTACCACCCCGATTAAGGGAGCAACGCTGATAGGAAACGGTCCTCAGACCATGAGGCAGGTCACTATGGTAGGCGACGATCTTGAATTTGACGGTGGCATAGGAACCTGCGGCAAGGCCGGACAGTCCGTACCGGTCGGGATCGGAGAACCAACGCTGAAAATAGATGCTATAACTGTAGGTGGTTCAGACACTGCACAGTAGGAGTTTTGGGCACCACTTCCTCGTAACCTGAAGAAGAGAAGAAGATCGGAGTACCTTTCCATTCTCTCCTCGGCATTAACATGCCGAGGATTCGCAAGATTGTACTAAAACAGAGAAGCAGGAACTGATAATCCCGCGCGCGCCAGTTCAGCCTTTATGTATTTGTAAAGATTTCTTGCATGTGGCTTAGGATTCCCGGGATCTCCTGCCGCTTCTTCGACAGCCTTTTTGACAAACTGCCGCAGTTTGTTCCTGTCAGTATCCTGTATAAGGGCACAGAAGGCATCAATCGCTTCTTTACCTCTGCTGATAAATTCCTCGCGCAGATGCTCAAGTCGCATGGCATTGGGATCCTCTTTGGCGGAAGCCCCTATCATATTTATCTGATTATCAAGATCTAAGCCCTCATAGCTGCGTAAGATCTTGGCCGCATACTGCAGCTGACGACGACGTTCATCACTGCGCGGACGCATCTTGCGGGCCATAGTGATGGCAGTGCGCAGATCCTCCGGCAGAACAAGAGCTTTATAACTCTGTTCACCAAGATCGGCGATTTTTTCAACCAGTTTTCGTATGGTCTGAGCTTCTCTTTTATGAGCACTGCGGCTCTCTTCTTCAGCTTCGTGATCAAAGCCTTCAAAAGGCTGAACTGTACTGCTCATGTAATTAAATCTCAAACAACTCTTTTATGTTATAGGTTTCAAGAAGAGACATGATGTCTTCGGGCACATGCAATAGTTTCAGTTTTCCGTCAGGAAGACTCTTTGACCATTTAATCAGAAAAGCAATTCCCGCCGAATCAATATCCTCGACACCGGCAAGATCTACTTGTGAGTTTCTGAAAATATCAACCCTGCAAGACCATAACCGCGGCACTGTCTCCACGGTAAGATGCGTTATTTTTTCCAAGATTTCTCTGCCTATTTATGCTGTTTCAGAACGGTGATGGCTTTGGTAATACCGTCTTTGGTGATAATAGGGTTAATCTCTGCGACTTTGGCATCAAGAATACTTACATTTTCGGCAATCAGGTCAAAAGCTTTCCACTTGCCAGTCTTCTCATTCTTACGCAGCTTAAGGACCACGGCAATATCAGCCTTCCCAACCTGCTTGATGGTAAATTTAACCGATACTATCTTGGTATCGGCAGGAACCTCAGTTACAGGTCCCTTAATCAGTTCCTGATCCGTATACTTGCCTAAGGTATCGGCAAAGGTATTTCTCAGGTAATCCGTAAAAGCCTCGGTAAAATCATTGCGTTCCTGTTCCGTTGTGTCTTTAAGCGATTTGCCGATAACCTTATAGGCGGCATAGCGGTTGTCAACATAAGGCATCAGGTTGTTATCGATGAGATTATTCAGGAAAGCTCTGTCTGCAACCTTATCCTTGTGCTTTCTGAGTTCATCAAATGTCTGCTGAGCCACCTCGTTTGCCAGAGCATAAGGATTTGAATCATCCACGGCAAAGGAGAGGTTGCTGAACAAAGACAAATAAATCACTGTCAGAAGAGTAAATAATTTTTTCATTTTGAATCCCCCTGAATTTAATCCTGAGCTGACGTATCCTTTTTATCATCCTGACTGCCAAAGGCAAATTTTGCGATCAGATCTTCAAGTACTATAGCAGATCCCGTATCCGTGAAAGAATCACCATCCTTAAGATAGGTTGACCCAAGATCTTCATCATAGAAGCCTGGTGTTATACCGATATACTGCTCGCCGATAATGCCAGCAGTCTGAATTGATGCCTTTGACTCGCTTGAAAGCTGATTGTATTTGGCATCAATTGCCAGATCAACTACCGGTGTTAAGGTTTTCTCATCAAGTCTGATGCCTTCAACCCTGCCAATCAGCACACCGCCGATTTTTACCGGAGCTCTCAACTTAAGGGAACCGATATTGTCAAATCTGGCATGAACCACGTAGGAATTAGAACTGCCGTTAAGCACCAGTCCTGCAACCTTTAGGGAAAGGACAACCGCGCCAATGATACTAATCAGTAAAAAAATCCCTACCAGAATTTCCGTCTTCGCGTATTTCATAAACACCTTTTAGAACATTAAAGCAGTCAAAACAAAATCAAGACCCAGAACAGCAAGTGAAGACTGAACTACTGTGGCAGTTGTTGCAGAACTTATTCCCGCTGAAGTAGGTTTACAATCATAACCGTTAAAAAGAGCGATCCAGACACAGGCTATAGCAAAAACCAACGCCTTGATGCACATAGGGATCAAATCAGATGCAAAATCGACGTTGCCCTGCATTGCAGACCAGTAGATACCGTCATCAAGTCCCAGCCAGTCGACTCCTACAAACTTGCCACCGTAAATGCCTATCACACAGAAAAGTATAGACAGCAGCGGCATACTGATCACTCCCGCCCAGAAACGAGGAGCAATCACTCTGCGCAGCGGGTCAACAGCCATCATTTCCAGCGCAGATAACTGCTCTGATGCCTTTAACTGACCTATTTCCGCAGTCAGCGCCGATCCGGCTCGGCCGGCAAAAAGCAACGCTGTCACCACCGGACCAAGCTCTCTGATAATGGCAAGAGCCACCAGGGTTCCCAGTGAACCTGTGGCCATAAAATCCTTCAGGATGTTAAAGCCCTGCAAACCAAGCACCATACCGATGAACAGTCCTGACACCAGAATAATGATGATTGACTGCACCCCGATAAAGTAAATCTCCTTAACAAGAAGCGGAAAATGCTTACGGAAATTAGGAGCTCCCACCAAAGAATGAAACAGCATAATCGCCGAACGTCCTAAGGAACCCACCTTCCCGATTGAATACCGACCAAGCGAACCGAATAATTCCAGCAAAATCAAAGATCCTCTAAATACGAACTGCTGCCTTTAAGATGGAAGGCATAAGGACCATCATAGTCCCCGTTTATAAACTGACTGATTCTGGCATCCTGACTGTTTGCGATTTCGTCAGGTGTCCCCTGTCCTAAAACCTGACCCTCAGCGAGAATATACACATAATGTGCAACATCAAGAATCTCTCTGACATCATGAGTAACTACCACAGAAGTAATCCCCAGGGAGCGGTTAAGATCGGAGATCAGTTTAACCAGTACACCCTTGGTAATCGGATCCTGACCGACAAAAGGTTCATCATACATCACCAAATCAGGATCAAGCACTATCGACCTGGCCAGTGCGGCTCGTCTGGACATACCGCCTGAGAGTTCGCTCGGATAAAGTTTATAAGCACCCCGCATACCTACAGCCTCTAGTTTCATCATCACAATCGAATGAATGATCTCCTCCGGCAGAGAAGTATGCTCAAACAGAGGATAGGCAACATTTTCATAGACGGTCATATCCTGAAACAGGGCGCCACTCTGAAAAAGCATACTCATACGCTCACGCAGACGGTAAAGTTCGCTACGCTTTAATTTATGAACATTTATACCGTCAAAAAGAACCTCTCCCTGCTGCGGAGTCAACTGAGCGCCGATAAGGCGCAGTAGCGTGGTTTTTCCCGTGCCTGACGGTCCGAGAATAGCTGTTATCTTTCCTCGGGGAATTTCGAGCGACACATCTTTATATATGCTTCTTCCTTCATAGGAAAACCACAGTTTTTTTATGGAAATCAGAGATGGCGTATTCATACAACTCTTATTTGTCCTATAGTTATTCTGAATACATTGTACCAAAACAACATTGAGCAGACATACACTTCTCAGGTCTATATGGAATGATCAGTGTAGAGCGCGGTACTTGCCTTATGACAATCGGTTGCTACATGGAACTGACTCTGATACCAAGAGGTTGCTGATTTTTCAGCTACATCAACAAAAAGCGCATTTCAGTCACGAAAACGGATCAGTTCACCTACCAACCTGAATACAGATAGGGAAATTTATCAGAACAAGGAAATGTTTGAAAACTTCTGCCAAGACAGGTACACTCAACAAAAAGAAGAGAAAGCGTAATTAGTCTTACCAAGAGTCTGATGACAGTATTATGAGCGTAACCAAGAGATCTATTATTCTCGCCGTAGTTCTGACCATTCTGTCAGTTCTGCTGTATGAATTCTCGGACAGTCTGAATAAAACCGAGGAGAAGGACATTTCCTCAATTCCAACCCTGATAGGCAACAATGCCCATACCATTTACTATAAGCAGGACGGCAGAGTCGACAATGTCCTCAACGCTGAATATGTTGAGTATTATGACAGCGAAAAAAGACTGGACTTAAAGAAGGCTCATCTTGATCACTATGACTACGGCAGTGATCCTCAGGGGCAGGTCTGGTGTCTTGAGAGCGACAGGGCAAAAATTTTCACCGGCAAGGTCGCTTATTTCCGTGGGAATGTAAAAATATTTCCTGATTTTGCCGAAAGTGATCTTAAACTAATAGAAACGGAAAAGGCTGATTACGATTTTCAGTCAAGACTGGTAACAAGCGATATTACTGTTACTGCTCACGGCATCAATTGGATTGATTCAGGCTATGATTTCACTGCCGATCTGAATAAAGAAACAATCACCTACAAAGGACAACCAAATGTCACTTACTATCCGCAAAACAATTAAGCTGACAGTTTTGGTGTTGACTCTTGCCAGCACTCCAGCAATGGCTCTAAAAAGCGATACCGAGCAGCCTCTACATATTGAATCTGATGAACAGCTTGCTGATCTGCAGGCAAACAAGGCTATTTTTACCGGTAAGGTTCACGCTGTTCAGGGAACAATAGAACTTAATGCCGATAAAACAGAAGTAATCCGCGATGACAAGGGACAACTGAAGGAAGTCCACGCCTACGGCAATCCGGTTACATACAGACAAAAGCAGGATAACGGCAAGATTATCCGCTCTCAGTCATCTGTGCTTGATTATTATCCGCAAAGAGATCTTGTTGTGCTGACGGGCAAAGCCACAATCTGGCAGGATGAATCCCATGTAAACGGTGAAAAAATTGAGTACAATCTCAACACTCAGAAGATGAAAGCATCGAATGCAAACGCACAGGGCGGCAGAGTGCAGAGTACCTTTATTCCGCAGGAATTTAAAAAGACATCAGATAATAAATGAATGAATTAAAAGCACTACATTTAAAGAAGAGTTACAAGAAGCGTACAGTCGTCAAGGATGTGAGTCTTTCCGTGGAAAGCGGCTCAATTGTCGGTCTGCTTGGACCTAACGGCGCCGGCAAAACCACTTCGTTTTACATGATAGTGGGTATTATCGCCACAGAAAACGGTCAGGTGCTGTTAAATGGCAAAGATATCAGCAATATGCCAATCCACGAAAGAGCGCGTGAGGGACTTGGCTATCTGCCTCAGGAAAACTCTATTTTCCGTAAACTGTCCGTGCACGACAACCTTATGGGGGTTGTTGAAATGCTACCTAATACCAGTAAAAATGAGCGCGAACAGATGGTGGAAGAACTCCTGAACGAGTTTGGAGTTTCATCTCTCAGCAAAAATCTGGGCATGTCACTTTCAGGAGGCGAAAGACGCCGTGTGGAAATTGCCCGAGCCCTTGCGGCAAAACCAAAGTTCATTCTCCTTGACGAACCTTTTGCCGGAGTTGACCCGATATCCGTAAGTGAAATCAAAAACATCATCAAGCATTTAAAGGAAAAGGGCATCGGTATTCTGATTACTGACCATAACGTCCGTGAAACGCTTGATGTCTGCGAAAAAGCCTACATCGTCAACGACGGACAGCTTATTGCGCAGGGAACACCGGAAGAGATACTAAATAACGAAAAAGTTAAGAGTGTCTATCTTGGAGAGAACTTTACCTTGTAAGGTCATAATGATTTTTTTAGGAGTTTACTCATGGCCGGCTTAAAAACAACTTTGCAGATCAGGACTGCACAGACGCTGGCCATGACGCCTCAACTACAGCAGGCCATCAGACTTCTCCAGCTTTCAAGCCTTGAACTTGAGCAGGAAATTCAGGAAAAAGTTGACCAGAATCCTCTTCTTGAAATCGATGAAACTCATACCAATCCTCGCGAGCAATCGCTGGATGCTCTGGTAGAGGCAGAAAACGGTTTTGAAGCAGACGGTTCCTTTGACCCGTTCGATAACGATTCTTCAGCCCACCCAAAGGAAATCGAGGGAACAGAGAGTCAGACTCAGATAAGTGACAACGCTCCTGATCCGGTAATCCCGGTAAAAGATGAATACTCAGCGGGGATCAGAAAAGGACGGGCACTTACCGTAGACAGTGATGATGTCTATGAGGGTGAAACCTCACAGACCATACAGGATCACCTTTTATGGCAGCTTGATCTGTCGCCGCTTAACGGCTGTGATCGTCTGATAGGAGAAACGATTATCGATGCTATTGACGATTCAGGCTATCTTACAGAAAACCTTGATAATCTGCTTGAAACAGTAAGACAGGAGTATCCTGAAACTACTGCAGAGGAGATCCTGACCGTATTAAAGCTTGTTCAGCATTACGATCCTGTTGGCATCGCCTCAAGGACAGTACAGGAATGTCTGTCACTTCAGCTTGAAAGTCTGCCGCATGCTACGCCGGGACTTGAACTGGCCAAAACTATCATCAGGGACTATTTTAACCTGCTTACCAATCGGGATTTCCGTTCGCTCTGTCAGAAACTTGGTGTCAAAGAGCCGGTATTGAAAGTAGCTTTTGATCTTATAACCTCACAAAATCCCCGGCCTGGTCATTTTGTGGTCAACGAAAAATCGGACTTTGTGATCCCTGATGTGCTGGTCATCAAAACAGCCAACGGCTATGATGTGCAGCTCAATTCCGATTGTCTGCCGAAAGTCAGACTCAACGAACGTTATCGCCAGTTGGCCAATAAGGCCCAGAATGAGCGTGACAAGCAGTTTTTTAAATCAAATCTTCAGGAAGCCAACTGGTTTTTGCAAAGTCTGGAAAAAAGAAATGATACGCTGCTCAAGGTTGCACGCTGCATCGTAGATCATCAGCATGATTTCATGGAACAGGGTGAAAGCGGAATGCATCCTATGGTGCTTAACGATGTTGCCACAGAGATAGACATGCACGAATCAACCATTTCTCGTGTAACTACCGAGAAGTATATCCATACCCCGCGTGGTACCTACGAGTTGAAGTTTTTCTTTTCCTCATCCGTGACTACCGATGACGGCGGGTCTGCGTCATCGACAGCGATAAGAGCAAAAATCAAGGATCTCGTTGCCAAGGAAAATCCACGCAAACCTCTATCAGACAGTGCCATAGCAAGTGCTCTTCAAAAAGACGGCATTATGGTAGCAAGAAGAACAATCGCCAAATACAGAGAATCTTTGGATATTGCCTCCTCATCCCAGCGTAAACGTCTGGTGTGATTAATGTGGCGTGTCTTACAAATTTTTGTTCTTTTTGGAAAAATTTGATCTTTGATCTCTTTTACTCTCGCAAATGAACGTATTATAAATGTGAAGTTACATATTCTTTCATTGCTTCTTCACTATCCACCTAAGTTGGATTAAGGACGTTCATATGCAAATTAATATTCAAGGCGTAGGCATCAAATTAACTGACGCATTAAAAGACTACGTTAATGACAAATTCAAAAGACTTGAACGCAAAGGAGATATCATCACTTCTATAGCAGTAACTCTGACTGTGGATAAACTTTCACAGATTGCAAAGGCAGACCTTGCTGTTACCGGTGGCAACCTTCACGCAGAAGACACAGCCGAGAGTATGTATGCCGCCATTGACGGACTGATTGACAAAGTAGACCGTCAGCTTGTTAAATATAAAGAAAAACTTAAACAGGAATAAGTAGCTTTTTTCTGTCAATGCCCTGCTAAGCAGGGCATTGATTTTTTAGGATAACTTTCCGTGAAAATATTACCGCAAACCGTTATTCTCTCTCCCCTGTTCTGCTATAGCAGAAAGCGGCTTTTTGAGGAAATAGCAGAATGTGCCAGTAACCGGATCAATCTTGAGGCACAAAAAATCATTTCCCTCCTCAATGACAGAGAAAAAGCAGGAAGCACGGTATTTGCAAAAGGAATTGCCATCCCTCACGCCGTAGTCGAAAACATTCCAAAGACTATAAGCGTGCTAAGCATTCTAGATAAACCCATAGCGTTCAATTCTATCGATGCTGATCCTCAATATGTCGATATAGCCTGGACTGTATTCATATCTTCCAAAGAACAGTATGATGATATGGAAAATCTGCTTACTATCATGACTAATGAACTTTCGAATCAGGATTTACTGAATTCACTCAGACTTTCGCGTAACGAGAACACAAAGATTCAACTGATCATCGAAAAACTGGATCTGCTTATCCAGCAACGTACAAATGCACCAGAGATCGAAGTAAATTAAGGCTAATGTATGGCTGTTAAACTCGAATTAGTTGTTATTTCCGGAAGATCGGGCTCCGGAAAATCTGTTGCTCTGCATTCTCTAGAAGACCTGGGTTATTACTGTATTGATAATCTGCCGGTGATCTTCTTAAGAGATCTTATTGATTTTGCAAAAAAGAATCATCCCAGGTTGGCTGTTTCCATCGACATAAGAAACATGCCGGAAAATCTTGATGAACTGTCCAAACTTTACGATGACATCAAAAAAGATCCTTCCGTAAAGAGTACAGTAATTTTCATAGATGCCGAAGATCAGGTCCTAGTAAAGCGTTATTCTGAAACACGCCGACTCCACCCACTGTCCAAAGCCTCACTTTCTCTTGATGAAGCGGTGGAAAAGGAAGCGCATGTGCTTACCAGAATCTCCTCTGTTGCTGATATGCGCATTGATACGACCAATATGTCGGTACATGAACTTACCAATCAGGTAATTACCTGCATCAAGGGAAAACCTGAAAAACAGCTGGTGATTATTTTCGAATCTTTTGGTTTTAAGGATGGGGTTGCCAAAGATGCGGACTTCGTCTTTGATTCAAGATTCCTGCCCAACCCGTATTGGAAGAAGGATCTGCGCGACTATACCGGCCTTGATACTCCGGTGAAGAAATTTTTTGATGACTACCCTGAAGTCCTGACCTATATAAAACAGATTGATGCGCTGATTATGCACTGGCTTCCGACCATTGAAAAAAGCAACCGCAGTTATCTTACCGTTGCCATCGGTTGCACCGGCGGATTCCACAGAAGTGTTTATATAGCTCAGGCCCTTGCAGACCGGTTTGCCTTAAGAGGACTGAACACCACTGTAAGACACCGATCCCTGATAAAACACAAAACTGTACCAAAGAGCAGCACCGTAAAGTAAAAGTATTACTATATTTATCAAAAGGCGCCGTAAAACCCCGTCCTTCAGGACGGGGATATAAGGCGCTAAACTAACCAGGGGTTGCTTTTCTGTAACTCGCCGCCTACAATAAAATTCACAAGGGCAGGACATGCCCGGCTCGGGAGTGAGTCTGGTCACGAACCAGAGCAGATGTAGTTCCTAAAGAGACTGCAGCTGAGTGAACCTCATAGGAGGTCAGCAGCTCCAACCCACCGAAGCAAGCTAAGCAATTAGCCTCTGCAGTAGGAATCCTCTTGCTTTAGCAAGAGGAGGAAGTCAAATACTTATCTGGGTTACTTGTATACAAGTAACCTATGATTGTTGTTTTCGTTATTTTGATCAATTTAACAAAAAAAGACATTTAAGTAACTATCCAACTAGAATGCAAGTTCTATAGCCCATTCATAAGTTAAAATGCCACATAGCGAAAGCGGTCTACCGGTTTTGTGAAGTGATGTGATCTCTTTTGATTTGGTGTACCACGCAATTCCTTTGTGATTGCACATTCCGTTACTGGATTTATTTTATTTTACTTAGAGGAGGCGGAGGCCTGAGAACTTATTCAAAAGGTCCCGTTAGATTACATGAAAGCTGTTGTTTTACATAAAAAAATGGATCTCCGTTGGGAAGATGTACCTGATGCAACCATCAAAGATCCTCATGAAGTAATAGTTAAAATGCTGGCCGGTGGTATCTGCGGTTCAGATCAGCACTATTACACTCAGGGCGGTAACGGTACTGCAATTGTCGTAAGAGAGCCTCTAGTAATCGGTCACGAAGGCTGCGGTATTGTTGAAGAAGTAGGTCCAGAAGTTACCAAAGTCAAGAAAGGAGACATGGTTGTTTTAAGACCTGCCCGTCCTTGCTTTGAGTGCTACTACTGTAAGCACCACATGTTCACCTACTGCGAGCATGTTCAGCATCTTGGCTCTGCAGCTTTATTCCCTCACACTGCAGGCTTATTCTCTGACTATGTCACTGTTCACGAAGTACAGTGCGGTGTTGTAAAACATCTTAAACCTGAAGTTGGAGCATTTGCCGAGCCTCTGGGCATTGCCTACAGCGGTGTTAATGCTTTAGGAAACATCATCGGAAAAGACGTTGTAGTAATGGGTGCCGGTCCAATCGGCTGCCTGTGCGCTGCTGCTGCAAAGACCGTCGGTGCTAACACCGTAACAGTTATCGATGTTCGTCAGGAACCTCTTGAAACCTCTCTGAAGATGGGTGCTGATATTATCTGCAATTCAAAGGATAACCCAGAGCAGATTGAGAAATGGTCAGAGCACAAGGGTTCATTCGACTGCGGTATTGAAGCAACCGGTAACGGTTTTGCTGCCGCAACTCTGATGAAGCTGGTTCGTCCAACCGGAATCATCTCTCAGGTCGGTATGTATGGTGCAGGTCACGAGCCAAAAGACTTCGGTCCATTTGCTGTTAAAGGTTTGAAGTGGCACTCCGTTTTCCGTTTCTATGATGAATTCGGTGCTGTAGTTGGTGCGCTTGATAACGGTCTGATTAATCCTCTGCCACTTCTTTCCGCATCATTCAGCGGTGACAAGTGTGTTGAAGGCATGCAGGCTGCACTTTCTCCTGAGACCATGAAGGTTGAATATACTTTCAACGGTTATAAGCCAGAATAATCTTTACGTATTCTGCTAAAAAATCCTTAGAGTGCTAAAAACTCTGAGGATTTTTTTTGATACCTTAACGGACACCTTATAAAAATAACTGCTTGATTTTCAATAGACCTTGAAGAATTATTTATTCTGCAGAAGTTTTAATTCGTCCTTTGCAGGAGAATCTTTGACGGATCTTTTGATTCTTTTTATGGATGAGAGATTATCCTGAGTCTCTACGACTTCATCATTTTGACTTGAAATTACTTCAGTTTTAATCTTCTTCATGGCGGCATTCTCAATCTGTCTTACCCGCTCGATTGAAACCTTAAGTTCATCTGCAAGCTCCTGCAGAGTTGCTTTGTTTTCATCAAGCCAGCGCCGCTGTATTACGTGCCGCGAACGTTCATCAAGGTCATTTAAAGCTTTACTCAGACGGGTAAGTTCAAATGTTCTGTAATCACGATTCTCAAATGTCTGCGCAAAATTAGAATTCTCATCCTCAAGATAGGCTGCCGGAGCAAAGGATCCGTATGAGCTGGAGGTATTTGGGTCATCCTCATCAAGATCAAAGCCTATATCCTGACCGGCAAGTCTTGATTCCATCTCGGCAACATCCTTTGCAGTCACACCAAGATCACTGGCAACGGTATTCCTTTCACTGTCAGTAAACCAGCCAAGGTGCTTTTTGTTCTGTCTTAACTTAAAGAAAAGCTTACGCTGCGCCTTGGTGGTAGCAACCTTTACCATACGCCAGTTTCTTATCACGTAATCGTGAATTTCAGCCTTAATCCAATGCACGGCAAACGCAGCTAAGCGCCCGCCAACATCAGGGTCAAAATGCTTAACCGCTTTCATAAGGCCGATATTTCCTTCCTGAATGAGATCAGCAAAAGGAAGACCGTACCCCATATAACTTCTGGCAATGCTGACTACCAGACGTAAATGTGACAGAACAAGCTTTCTTGCCGCTTCAAGGTCACCGTAGTCACGCAATCTTTTGGCAAGACTGCGTTCATCCTCAATCTCGAGCATTGGAACCTGACTGATAGCCTTTATATAACTTTCAAGATTCCCAACTGGAGCTGGCATCATACTTGAAGAGGCTTCGCTAGGTTTATTCTCTGACATGAACTTAATACGACCTTTTGTCCGACAAACATTAGAGAGTGTTGATATTACACCGTTTATGAATCTTTGTTCAGCATGTGAATGCTTTTATTTATCATCTATCAGTCAAACAGCGCTTCAACAAAGGCATCTACCTCAAAGGTTCTTAAATCCTCAGCCTTTTCGCCAATGCCTACAAATCTGACCGGGATCTTAAACTGATTGGCAAGCGCAAAAACCACTCCGCCTTTGGCACTGCCATCAAGTTTGGTCAGAACTAGACCTGTGACTTTAACCGCCTCAGAGAACAGTTTAACCTGTGAAACAGCATTCTGACCTGTTGTAGAATCCAAAACCAGCAGCACCTCATCAGGAACATTCTCATCAATTTTTCTGATTACTCTGACAATCTTCTTAAGTTCTTCCATAAGATTATCTTTGTTCTGCAACCTGCCGGCAGTATCGCATATTAAGACATCTGTATCATGTGCCTTGGCAGAATTTAAGGCATCATAAAGTACCGAGGCACTATCAGAACCTGTTGGCTGAGCTATGACCGGAACATCTGACTTTGCACCCCAGGCTTTTAACTGCTCAACTGCGGCGGCACGGAAAGTATCTCCTGCAGCCAGCATCACCTTAAGTCCTGAAGATTTATACTTCTCTGTCAGTTTACCTATGGTAGTGGTCTTGCCGGCACCGTTAACGCCAATCATCAGAATCACATAAGGTCTGTTGTCTTGTTTGCTGACAGTCAAAGGAATAGCGCAGGGAGTTAAAATATTTTTCAGGATCTTCTTCAGATTATCCTTTAGTGCACCTGCATCATGTAATTCCCGAAGTTTTGATTCCTCGCGTAACTGCTCAATAACCTGATTGGTTGTTTCTACGCCAAGATCTGCTGTAAGCAAAGCTGTTTCCAGATCTTCATATAATTCTTCACTGATCTGCTTACCCTTTATCAAGGCACTTAATCCGTATGACAAATTCTGGCGTGTTTTCTTCAGTCTTTCAAAGAAGGACAGTCTAGTGGTATTTTCTTTTGTTTTGTCTGCCTCAGGCAAAATTTTCTTATCTACAGAGGTAGCCTCGGAGGCTATCTCAGAGGTAGCCTCTAAGGCTGTGTTTGATTCTGAATTTTTGGAAGTTTTTTCATTTTCCTGACTTAAAACGTCTGCCTTGTCACGCTTACTATCTATAATTCCGTTTTCGTCCGCTTCAGATGTTGGAACCGATTCCGCTATAACCGAAATATGATTGTCAGGTAAACCGCTCTGCTCTGTTTCGCTTTCCTTTAAAACTGTTTCCTGCTGTTTCTTTTCCAGGAGGTTACTTTGATCCTCGGACTGTTGCTGCTGGGTCTGTGTTTTATTTTTCTTACTAAACAGTCCGAAAAAACCTTTTGCCATAACTAAACCTTTTTTTGTTATCAGAACATATCTCAAATACGATGGTTACATCTTTCTATTCTACCGCATATCAGGACATTTATGGTTTCTACGTCTGCGACAATGGCAGTGCTGAAGTTTTTTTTATAAAATCGTTGTGAAGTTACAAGGTCGTAAAAATTCAGGTTATAGTATGAAACATAGTGGTGAAGTAAGAATCATAGGCGGTAAACTCAAAGGCAAGCTGCTTCCTGTTTATGAAGCTGAAGGTCTGAGACCTACACCTGACCGGGTCAGAGAAACACTGTTTTCCTGGCTCGATAATTATCTGGACGCTGCCAACGTTCTTGATTTATTCGCCGGCTCTGGTGCCCTTGGGTTCGAAGCCTATTCCCGCGGTGCCGCTAAAGTTACCCTGGTTGAAATAAATGAGGTTAACTACAGAAGTCTTAGTAAAATCGCATCTTCTATTGACAATCAGGCTATTACCGTTGTAAATCAGGATGCTAACAACTTCTTAAGCAACACCCATGATGTTTATGATATCGTCTTTTTGGATCCTCCATATAATTCTGAATTATTAAAAAATGTGCTGTCCAGTCTTGTTAAAAATAATCTTGTTAACGAACAATCAGTCATATATGTCGAGATGAGGGACGGACATAATGAAGCTGTTCCGGGATATGAAATAATCAGAGAGCAAAGTGCCGGACAGGCAAAATACGCTTTATGGAAGAAGAGTTCTTTTCTCTTCTAGAGATTATCCAATCGAGTAGGAGGGAGTAACAACTCCACTCCTCTCACAGCACCGTACGTGCGGATCCGCATACGGCGCTTCCTAACAACCAAAGGATAGCTCCCAAATTTCAGAGCTGTCCTTCAACCATTCCAATACAGATCCACCC
>JAGBLM010000056.1 GCA_017635415.1 Succinivibrio sp.
ACAATCACACTATTCAATTTAAAGGTTCGGCCTAGGAGAGAAGCTTAAAACTGAATAATGCGGCTTGGGGAAGTACCGTTCTCTTTTCCCGTCACCACATCATTCAACAAAATGCCGTGGAATTTCGCAAGGTTATCGTGAATAATCGGGAAACTGGACTTTCGGATGGTGCCCAGAGAGGGAATCGAACCCCCGACACGGGGATTTTCAATCCCCTGCTCTACCTACTGAGCTATCTGGACATAATGGGTATTTTTCGGATGGTGCCCAGAGAGGGAATCGAACCCCCGACACGGGGATTTTCAATCCCCTGCTCTACCTACTGAGCTATCTGGACAACGGCGGTTATTAAAACATTAACAACGAATTATGTCAACATTTTTTTGAAGAATCACGAAAAAGGCTGAAGCATATTTCTGCTTCAGCCTTTGTAGAAGGTCTTTTTAGTCCTGCACTCTGACATCTGCCAGCGATAAAACTACGGGCTTCTGTCTGACCGCTTAACTTATCATAGTCTTAAATATATTTGCCATGACAGTTCTTGAATTTCTTGCCTGAACCGCAAGGGCACGGATCATTACGACCTATATGCATGCCTTCATAGAGTTTTGCCTCTTCGCGCATCTTACTTTCAAGAGCGGCCTGCTCTTCATTTTCCTTGCGCTGCTGTTCCTCCTGAGCCTGTTCTTCAGGGGATCTGAGTCTGACCTGAATACGACACAGAATAGATACCACCTGAGACTTCAGATGTTCAAGCATCTTGGTAAACATCTGGAAAGATCTGATCTTATACTCGTTCTTCGGGTTTTTCTGGGCATAACCCTGTAGACCAATACCCTGACGCATATAATCCATCGCAGCAAGATGTTCTTTCCACAACTGATCTATACACTGCAGCATGACACTCTTTTCAAGATGCTTCTGATTTTCAGGACCGATAGTCTCACATTTCTTCTTATAGTTTTCACGTCCCATATCGATGAGTTTCTGACGGATCACAGATTCAACCATATGAGGATCGTTCTTAACCCATTCTGCTACGTGCGAATCAACTAGATACTTACCCTGCATATACTTGTCAAGGTCATCAAGACGCCAAGTTTCAGCTAGGGAATTCGGTTCAATAAAGTTGTCTATCTCCTGATTGAAGACATCCTCAAAGATGTTATTTACGGTCTCGCTGATATCCTCACCGTCGAGCAGAGCGTTACGCTCCTCGTAGATAACCTTACGCTGTTCATTGGCAACATCGTCAAACTCGAGCAGACTCTTACGAATATCGAAGTTACGAGTTTCCACCTTACGCTGGGCTGATTCAATGGCTCGAGTGATGAACTTATGTTCAAGAGGCTGACCATCCTCCATTCCCATACGTTTCATGAAATTCTTCAGTTTTTCTGAACCGAAGAGTTTCATCAGATTATCATCCATAGACAGATAGAAGCGGGAAGAACCAGGGTCACCCTGACGACCGGCACGACCACGCAACTGATTATCAATACGACGTGACTCGTGACGTTCTGAACCGATGATGTGCAGACCACCAGCCTTGATAACTTCGTCATGCCTCTGCTGCCACAGACTGGTTGCTTTTTCAACTTCCTCAGCTGAAGGATTGTCACCTAAGGCTGCTATATCTGCCTGCAGATTACCACCAAGAATAATATCCGTACCACGACCGGCCATATTTGTAGCGATAGTAACCGTACCTGGACGACCTGCCTGAGCAACAATTTGAGCTTCCTTTTCATGAAATTTTGCATTCAGAACCTGATGAGGGATCTTGAGAACATTAAGCATATTGGAAAGTTTTTCTGAGTTCTCAATAGAAATTGTACCAACCAGAACAGGTCTGCCCGTTTTGATTGTTTCTTTGATATCCTCAATAATGGCTTTGTACTTTGAATCCTCAGTAAGATAGATAAGATCAGACATATCTTTTCTGATCATCGGTTTATTAGTAGGTAAAACAACTGTCTGTAAACCGTAAATCTGCTGGAATTCATAGGCTTCGGTATCTGCTGTACCAGTCATACCGGCAAGCTTTTTATACATACGGAAGTAATTCTGGAAGGTAATTGAAGCAAGAGTCTGGTTTTCAGCCTTTATTGAACAGCCCTCTTTTGCCTCAATGGCCTGGTGCAGACCGTCAGACCAGCGACGACCAACCATCTTTCTGCCGGTGTGCTCATCAATAATAATGATCTCATCATTATCGACCACATAATCAACATCTCGTTTGAACAATGCATGTGCTCTTAATGCCGCCATAACATGGTGCAGTAGCACAATATGTTCTGTAGAGAACAGTTTGTCTCCCTCAGGAAGAAGTCCGGCCTGAATCAGAAGTTTTTCAATCTTTATCTGACCACGCTCGGTGAGATAAGCCTGCCTGATCTTAAGATCGGTGGTATAGTCGCCTTCTCCCGTATATTCTTCAGAATCCTCCTTTTCCTGCCAAACCAGGTTAGGAACCAGTTTATCAACAGCCTGATAAAGCTGTGCTCCGCCTTCTGCCGCACCAGAAATAATAAGAGGAGTTCTCGCCTCATCGATAAGTACAGAGTCAACCTCATCGACCAGGGCATAATTCAGCGGTCTTTGTACTCTCTGCTCTGCAGAGTACGCCATATTGTCACGCAGATAGTCAAAACCGAATTCATTGTTGGTACCGTAGGTAACATCACAGGCATAGGCAGCCCTTTTTTCCTCAGGACTAAGTCCCGGAATATTCACTCCTACGGTCATCCCCATCATGGTGTAGAACGGACGACTCCAGTTGCAGTCACGACGGGCAAGATAATCATTAACAGTAACTACATGAACACCTTTCCCTGACAACGCATTGAGATAGCACGGCATCAGAGCGGTAAGGGTTTTTCCTTCACCAGTTTTCATTTCAGCAATCCGGTTGGCATTGAGCACAATACCACCCATAAGCTGCACGTCAAACGGGCGCAGACCTAAGGATCTCTTGGCGGCTTCTCTTACAGCCGCAAACACGTCCGGAATCAATTGTTCTAAAGTTTCACCGTTTTTCAGTCGCTCCCTGAACTGAACTGTCAGTTCCTTAAATTCTTCATCTTTAAGAGCACTGTATTTCGGTTCAAGCGCATTGATATTTTTAACGATTTTGGTCAGTTTGCGGACAGTTCGCTGATTGCTGCTACCAATAATCTTGGTGACGATAGTTGTAATAAACATGGCAAAAAAATCTTAATACAAAAAAACTAGTCCCACATTATAGACTAAGTTTGTCTTTCCTTGGAGAGTTTACATATGCATTTGAAAAAATGAGGGCAATATTACGTTATTTCAAGATAGAGATGCTTTTCGTTGCGATAAAGATCACAAAAATCGAAATGATGTTCAAATTCTCGAAGCAATGCACCAAAAGTTTCACAATATCTCGGACTATACCTCTAAAAATCCAATTATTGTGAAACTGCAACTTTTCTTGGTCTACCTCTAGGTCTCTTTGATTTTATATTATTAGGATCGACTGGCTTAGGCTTACGACCTCTTTTCTTTGGTTCAGGTTTTGGTACAGGAACTGACAGTTCAAGCTTTTCTAATGTCTCCATTACATTGTTAAGGGTATGTATCCAATATGCATCATCTGATGCAGGCTTGCTCTTTGGTGCATCTGTTCTGCGCCATGCAGAGGAGAGATCATCCATCATTTCACTG
>JAGBLM010000057.1 GCA_017635415.1 Succinivibrio sp.
GAAAGACCAGCAACAATGTTGTTATTTCGGTCAAACTTCAAAAGACCTTCAAATGCATGAAGAATCATGTTTGCACCGTCAACAGCTGAATTCAAAGCAGGGTCGATAGTTTCAGGTGATGGACCAACCTGAACGTGTAATACTGAGCCAGCATTTCCAGCAGAAGCTTTCTTACTGCAAGAAACAAAAGAAAGGCTCGCCATAGCAATAATAGAAACCAACAATGTAAGTTTCTTCACGATATTTACCTCCTAGCCGCTCGTCCAGGCTGAACGGCGGCAAATTAATAACTTTTTAGTTCACCTTGTCCAGGTGGTGGCAGGCAGCATAGTGTCCGCTTGCAATTTCCTTAAACTCAGGTTTTTCGGCAGCACAACGCTCATCTGCATAAGGACAGCGGGTCCTGAAAGGACAGCCGCTCGGTGGGTTCAGAGGAGAAGGAACATCTCCCTGCAGAACAATTCGCTTATTTGCGCGGGCAGTTTTTGGATCTGCAATTGGAACCGCACTAATAAGAGAGCGGGTGTATGGATGAACCGAATGGAAAATCAGTTCGTCACTGTCTGCCATTTCTACCATGTGTCCCAGGTACATAACACCAATTCTGCTTGAAATATGATTAACAACAGATAAGTCATGGGCAATAAAGAGATAAGTAAGTCCCATCTGCTTCTGTAAATCTTCAAACATATTTACAACCTGAGCCTGAATAGAAACATCCAGAGCAGAAACAGGTTCGTCGCAGACAATAAACTGAGGATTCACTGCCAGGGCACGGGCAATTCCAATTCGCTGACGCTGTCCACCCGAAAATTCGTGAGGATAGCGGTTTGCATGCTCGGAGTTGAGGCCTACGGTTCCCAAAAGGGCAAGGATTTTTTCGCGGCGCTCTGCCTTTGAAGAGTAAAGCTTGTGAATATCAAGTGCTTCACCAATAATATCGCCTACAGTCATACGAGGGTCCAGAGAAGCATAAGGGTCCTGGAATACAATCTGCATCTTGCGGCGGTAAGGCAGCATATCAGCTTTTTTGCCAGTTTCGCTGTCAAAAATTACGTCGCCATCATAAACAATTTTACCGGCAGTTGGTTCTGTAAGGCGCAAAATAGAACGGCCGGTTGTTGTTTTTCCACAACCAGATTCACCTACCAGACCAAATGTTTCACCCTTCTTGATAAAAAATGAAACATCATCTACAGCCTTTACAAAGCGGCCATTACCGGCAGGAAAATATTGCTTCAAATGTTCAATTTCAAGTAAGTTTTCACTCATTTTTCGCCTCCTGTGACATCATCCTGCGCCTCAGGCGCATCCCGAACAACAATACCGCCTTCTGTAATCACAGTTTCGGCACTTCCCAGCATCTGGTACTTCTGCTCAAGCCAGCAGCGACCGTAATGAACGTTTTCGCCAACAGTAGCGCCTCCCAAAGATTCGTACTCATTGCGAACAGGTGGCTGCTCAAGACAGATTTTCATACAGTTAGAACAGCGTGGTGCAAAA
>JAGBLM010000058.1 GCA_017635415.1 Succinivibrio sp.
CTCAACAAGAAGGGCTTCAATGCGGCACTGCAGACTCTGGCAGAGCAGTATGTAGAAGGTGCAGACGTCACCATCACCGAGGTAGAGGCCGCCATCAGCGCCTACGCTACAGAGCATCCTACGAGCATCAAGATTGCCTCCAAGAGCGGCTATCAGGAAGTGTACCTCACTGGCGCCTGGCCTGAGACCATCACCCTCAACGCCCTCTCTGGCGACAGCACCGTCATCATCATCGTGAGTGAGAACGGGGTGAAGACCACCATCAATGCAGATGGCACAGTGACGACCGAAACTTACAGTGGCTCTGAGAACGGCTCAGAGTCCGGTGATGACGGGAACGGAAATGGAGACGGCGGCGATGACAACGGCTCTGGCGATCAGTAATCCATAATTATTAACGTTTTAAAATCAGTTCAACGATGAAAAAGTTAAAACTTTGGAAGTTCATCCTGCAGACGCTCATCAGCATCCTGACTGCAATTCTGACAGCCCTGGGTGCCACCAGCTGCATGAGCCACTTCTAATCTCTTTCACCAGCCCTTCCGCTCCGCAAGGGGCGGAGGGCTTTAAATCTTTATAAAAACAGTTATATGAAACATGTCAAATACATCCTTGTCAATGAAAGCTATTCTGAACTTTGCGGTTCAGCGAGCGGAAAGCCAAGCTCGCTTGAACTTACCCGAGCGCAAGCAAAGTCGAGCTCTGCTCAAGACGCTGTTCTTGCTATTCGTAACAGCCAGGTGTCTGACTTCCGACACAGCCACATCATCAGTGCCGCAGGCCTCACCCACCCCGAGCTTATCGGTGTGCTCCTTCTCGCCCGTAAGCAATGGACAAGTGCCAAAATCCTGGGAATCTCCGAGTTGGGTCTCGAAATCCACGACCAGCGAATCGTATCTTTCAACCGCCTTTGTCCCAGCGACACCATGAACCAACTCCGTCGCGCACTCAGCGACCTGCCGTGACTGGCTATCTCTCCATAAACGGAGCTTCATCGAAAGGTGGGGCTCCGCATAATCTGTTTGAAGTGTCTTTATACCATAGTCGACCTGTTGCAATCTCTCTGAAAACTTCAGCACCTTTTACATTAAAAATGTCATGCTCATGTTTAAAGAAGCAAGTATCATGAAGGGAGAACCGAACAATTCCAATTTAATACAATTCAAGTATGCTTATCGTATCAATTTAAGCAGATGCCACTGACCCCTAACATCTACCTATTATCTTTTCCATATCTCTTTTTGCAGATTTATTGCCGCAAAAGTACTATAAACCAACGATTTTTCAAAATTATAATTAGCGAAAACCTATATTTTTAACAAACTTTCGCCAAATACAACTCATAACCATTAACCTTTACTCTTTAATCTTAAACCGTCTTGTGACCCCACTGAGGCCAGAACACATATCTACAGAACAGCCAAATAGCTTTCAAACCTTTCTTCATCATTTACACCCATATTGCTTAACACATCTGTTTATCGGTAATACTCTCCTTTTAGCCTCCCATGTAAACGTTCTATTTTCCGCCAAATCCTCTGAAGTGCCCGTGTTTTCGGGCATTTCCACTTTTCAGCAAAATCTAAGATTTTTCAAAGTAAGCATCCAACCCCTTTTTAGCCATAAGCCTTAGCCCCAGCATTTGCTGGGGTTCCGAGAATTCCGAATAAAATTGGATTTTGTTGTTTTTATACGTTTTTAACTATTGCTGTCCGGTAAAACTTTTATGATTTGATAAATTTAGGGCTGGTACTCACATGAAGTATCAGCCCTTTTGGTTATCTTTGCTTTCACCACAAAAACAAATGTCATAACCATGGGCAAAGATAGTCATTTTACCGGAC
>JAGBLM010000059.1 GCA_017635415.1 Succinivibrio sp.
AGTTTCTCAATCTGCTCGGTGGTCGCACCCAGGGTCATCTCCTGCAGATTTTTGAGAATGCTCAGTCGTGACGACTCTGCCTGCAGATATGTGCGTTTTGCCGAATCATAGGCTGACTTTGAGACGCTTGAGGATTCTTTGAGTGAACTGTAGCGCTCGTATTCGGCTTTTGCCTGTTCTGAAAGTGCTATTGCACCCTGCAAAGAGGCATCAAGCTGTTCAATCTGGTACCACTTCCCCTCCTCCTCGGTTTTCAGTCTGTCAAGGTCAAGCTTTATTTCGCTGTCCTGCTGTCTGATCTGTGCATCAAGACCATCCAGCTGCGCCTGCAGATTATCTATGGTGAAATGCAGATCACGATCGTCAATCTCCAAAAGCAAATCGCCTTTTTTAACCTGATCTGATTCGTTGACATGTCTTGCGACCAGTGTGCCGCTGACCTTGTCAAAGGCTGTGTTTACCTTATCGGCGGTCAACACTCCGGCGTGGTAGATCTGGGCCTTGGTAACGGCGTCATTACGTCGTCCAAGCAGAATCAAAATAACCGCTACACATAAAATTATCAAGAAAAACAATATAGTTCTAAAGACAGGTTTTGCTTTTATGCTGTCAAAATTTTTATTATCCATAAAACACCTTTGGTTTGACTTCGTTTATTCTTTTTGCAGATTAGGTTGTGCGTAAATCAGGACAGTATGATGCAGGTGCCGTAGGCACGATAGGCAGCAAGCTGTATGCAGAATAGAACTGAGTATTTGAGGTTAATGCCGGTCTTCATAAAGTCGTTGTGAAATTAAAACTAAGCGAGCTTCAGATGCGCGTAATCTTGCACATCCTAACGACTTTTCCGGTCTGGCAGGTCTCGTGGCAGGCCGATTATAACAGCATGAACCTGCCCTGTGTAATACACAAAATTATAAAAAATAAATGTAAACAGGGTAACTCTTTGTTTTCTTTCTTATTAAATTACTTCCGCCTCTGCGGAAGTAATTCGATGAGTATTCTAGAAGATGAGATTAACAAGACCGATGCTGATTTGAGGGATCATGGTAATCATGATAAGACCAAAGAGCAGAATCAGATAGAACGGCACAGCGGTTCTGATAAAAGTTGCAATCTGACATTTGGTCACCGAGCAGGTGACAAACATCAGGGTTCCTACCGGTGGCGAGAGGGCTCCTAAGGAGAAGTTGAAGATTACCACCATGGCAAAATGGATCGGGTCAATCCCGAAATGATTGGCCAGTGGCGCGATCAGTGGCACGATAATGATCATCGCGGCGTTACCTTCCACAAACATGCCGATGAACAGTAAAAAGGCGTTCAGCGCCAGTAAAAACAGAATTTTACTGTCAAGATACTGCGTAAAGGACATCGTTATCTGCTGGGGGATTTTCTCTCTGGTCATAATCCAGGCAAAGGCCGAGGCCGCGGCGATGATAATCATAATTGCCCCTGAGGTGACTACAGTTTCCTTGATGCCGGTTATGAAGTCCTTAAGTTTAAACTCACGGTAGATAATTCCCAGAGCCAGAGCGTAAATGATCGCTATGGCTCCGGCTTCAGACGGGGTGAAGGCGCCGATTCTGATCCCTCCGATAATCACGATGGGCAGACAAAGCGGCAGAAATGCTCCTTTGAATGATTTCCACAGGCGCGAAAGGCTGAAAGGCTCGTCAGACTTTTTTACTGTATTCTTGTGGGTACTTGAGAAAACGGCGATATAAAGCATCAGGAGAATGCACAGCATCAGTCCGGGACCGATCCCTGCGATAAACAGTTTGCCGATGGAAACGTTTGCCACTGTTCCGTAAATAATCATGGCAATTCCTGGTGGAATTAACGGGGTAATGATGGCGGCAGATGCCACAAGTACGGAGGAAAAGGCGTTAGAAAAACCTCTCTGTCTCATCTCCGGTACCAGCATTTTCGCCTCCATGGCCGCATCGGCAAGACCTGAACCTGACAGTCCGCCCATGATAGTCGCCAGCAGGACCGTGACATGACCTATTGCACCACGGATCCCTCCTATCAGTGCCTCACAGAACAGCATAATTCTCTTTGTGACACCGGTGTAATTCATGAAGATCCCGGCACAGACAAAGAAGGGGATGGCGATAAGAGATAAATTCTGACTGCCGGAAATGACTCGCTGAATAAAGAGTGTTGCCAGCACCTGATCGTTAAACAGAAAATACAGCGCCGAAGCCGAGAGCAGACAGGCAAAAACGGGAATTTTGAAGAAAAGCAGAATTAACAGTGTGGAGGCACATAAGGTAATCAGTGATTCCATTTTTTACTCCTTTTTTTCTTCAGTCTGTGCTGATGTTTTGAAATTACTGATGGTAAGCGCAAGATTTCCCAGCACCATGCTGGTCAACCCCAGTGTCAGCGATGAACACAGCACCCAGTCCGGTATTTCCAGAATGGTGGTGACCTTTTCAAGTTCAACTGACTGGGCAACATAGATAATGGACAGCCACCAGATATAAATCAGCAGTACGGTCACAAACAAACCGATCAGCAGTTCGACATAACGTCTTACAGCTTTTGGCAGCAGGTCAACAATGACTTCAATGGAGACATGACTGCCGTATCTGAAGGCAACTCCCGCCCCTAGAAAAGAAATCCACATAAAACAGAGGATCTGAATTTCCTCACTCCACATAAAGGGGGAATCGAAGATGTATCTTGAAACTACTGTCGAAAAAGAGACTATAACCAGAACACACAGGGCCAATCCTGCACAGCATAAATCAAGATTAACCAGTATGTCTTTCCTGCAAAGTTTCATACTCTCAAACTCCCCCTTATATTGCGACCTAGACCACTACTTGCAGTTTTCCTTGACGGTCTTGTAGAGATTAGGTGACCAGTTCTTGGTGAACTGCTCAAGTTCGTAGAACTTCTTTGAGGCATTGATCAGATCATTTTTAAACTCAGTATTAGGATCAACAACCTTGACCCCGGCTGCTTTCATCTTCTCCAGAAGTTCCTCTGAGACCTTGTCGACAATAGAGTTCTGGAACTCGCCTGCTTCCTCACAGGTTTCGCACAACAGTTTTTGCTGTTCAGGGGTAAGTTTGTTGAAGAATTTGGCCCCGACTACCAGATTGGTGACGTTGCGGATATGTCCGTCGAGCAGCAGATACTTGGCAACCTCGAAGAATTTACCGTTGTAAAGTACCGGAATCGGGTTTTCCACGCCGTCAATAGTACCCTGCTGCAGAGCGGTATAAACCTCACCTAATGGCATAGGAGTAGGGGTGCAGCCTAAAACTCTCATGCCTTCGGCATAGATTGGACTGGTGGCAACGCGGATCTTAAGTCCTTTGAAGTCGGAGAGTTTTTCAATCGGTTTGGTCGTGAGAGTATGACGGTCACCATATTTCCAGTTGGCTCCGACTATCTTGAGGCCCTTCTTGATTAACTTCTCTTCCTGTTCTTTAAACCATGGACTCTTGTTGAGCTTAAAGGCCTCATCCCAGGTTTCATAGAGGAATGGACCGAAAACGATACCGAAATCCTTTACCCCGCGATCAGCAAAGAAGGCGCCGTCGGCTAGAGTAGCGGTGTTCTCTCCTAAAATCATCGAATCGATTATTTCGGTCTTATTGCCAAGCTGACTTGAAGGATAAAGTTCTATTTTCATGGTGCCGTTACTCTTTTTCTCAAGTAACTCGGCCCATTTCTGACAGCCAAGGTCAAACGGCTCGCCAGGATTATTCTCATACCCAAGTTTCAGCACAATCTGATCAGCTGCCAGTGCTGAACTCATTAAGGTTCCGGCGAGCAGCAGTGAACCTACTGCAGCACTTAAGGTTTTGGTTATTTTATGCATCGTAATACTCCTCATGTTGTTGTTTTGAATTCTTTATCTTTTAAAAATGTTTAATAGCCGTGAGCTGTGGCACCTCCGTCGACAGCGAAATCCTGTCCGGTTATAAAGGTTGAGGCCTGACTGAGCAGGAATAGAACCATATAACCTATTTCCTTAGGATCGCCAAAGCGGTTTAACATCATGCGATTGAGTGCCGAGTACTTCCTGTCAGGATGTTCCTCAAACATTTTCTGATTGAGTCTGGTGAGAAACCAGCCTGGGGCAACGGAATTTACGAGGATATTGTCATTTTTCCATTCTTCGGCAAGAGCTCGGGTCAGTCCTAAAATACCTGACTTGGTCATGCAGTAGGGGACGACTCCTGAAAAGCCCATATAGGCACCCATGGAACTGATGGAGACTATTCTTCCCGTGTATTTTGACTTCTTAAGATATGGGTAACTAAGTGTGCACATCTTAAGTACGGCCTCAAGATTGATATGTGCTATCTTCTGGTACTCGTCATCAGGAAAAATCTCTGCTCTGGCCTTGTAACTTATGCCGGCGTTGTTGACAAGAAAATCAAGCTGTCCTTCTTTTTCAACCAGATCTCCTATTGCCGTCTGCATCGTTTGGTAATCATAAAGATCAACCGTAGCATCAATAATTTTTGTGCAGTTGTGTTCATTCTGCTCGTGGGGATGCCGTGAAAAATTGTAAACAGTGGCACCGGCACTGGCCAAAACTTCTGCTATGGCAGCTCCAATCCCTCTTGATGCGCCGGTAACGATACCAACCCGACCTTTTAAGGAAAATAAAGAGGTTACATAGCTTTCTGCCTTCATCATTTACCTGACCTCGGTTAATGCTGATTCTAGGAACCTGAAGCCAAAGCCGCTGCCTTCACGAGGGTAGGCATAGCCATTCTCCATATGCAGCTGGTTGTCAATAATGCCGTCTATCCAGTCAAATGATTCTGACCCGAAAGGTTTTCTGATGGTGCACAGCAGCGGAACATCATAATCACGATAGTAGTGAGGCAGAACAGGAATGTTATAGCTTTGTGCAAGAGCAGCAGAATCTCTCCAGCCCTCGACTCCACCTAGGCGAATCAGATCAGGCTGCCATAAATCGATGGCATTACGACTTATCAGTTCCCTCAAGGCCTGAGTATCAAATTCACGCTCACCCATGGCAATGGAGATACCGCATTTGCGTCTTATCTGCTCGTAGCCCTGAAAATCTGTATTGATAACAGGCTCTTCAAACCAGTAGATATCAAACTGACGGGCTTTTTCCGCAAGAGTCAGTGCCTCAGGAACACTTAAAGCCTGATTGGCATCCATCATGATTTTGATGCCTGAACCCAATGCGTTACGGCAGGCTTGCAGGCGGTGCAGGTCATTTTCGATGCTGCCGCTGCCGACTTTAACTTTTACTGCGGTAAAGCCACGTTTTTTATAATTGGTGACCTCTTCGATAAGTTCCTGTTCGCTATAGGAAATCCAGCCACCGCTACCGTAGACAGGAATTTTAGTCTGATTGGTGCCGAGCATTTTCCAAATTGGCAGGTCCAGGGCTTTACCAAAGCAGTCCCATAAGGAAACGTTCAAAACTGCCTGAGCATTGGCATTGATCCCGTTCTTGCCAAAGTATTCAGACTCAGCCTCCCAGTCTGCTCTGATCTTCAGTGTTTCATTGATGCTGTAGTTTCTCTCAAGCACGAATTTTCTAAGGTCTTTGAGTGCTCCCTCTATTGCCTGAGGAGAGTAATGGAAGGCAAGGAGATAACCCTGTCCTACGTGTCCTTTATTGTCGATAACCTCAGTCACGTAAAAAGCTATTTTGCTCAGCTGATGAGTTGAGTCGGCGATAGGCCTTGATAAGGTGGAAACGGCTTTATAGATATTCATTTCCCTGATCTTAAGATCTTCCATTTTTACTCCTTCTGTGTGGTTAATTTGCTGAGTTCACCTCGCTGATAGGCCTGCAGTGTTGTGACTCGTGAATGTTCAAGATGTTCGAGTGTTTTCTGTTTGATGAGATCTTCATTTTCTTTTAGGACGGCATCAATCAGATTAACATGCTCGGAGATTGAAATCTGTTCTTTAACAAAGCGTCTTAAGCGTCTGTTATGGTAGTAGACCATGCTCAGTGTCTTGAGGATAAAACGGTTGGTGCAGCCCTTGAGCAGGGTCTCGTGAAGTGTATCGTCAAGACCTATGAGATACATGCGTCGTTCATTGGCATTAAGACTTGACGGTATGTTTTCAAAGGAATGTTTAAACTGCTCGATTTCCGTCTTATTGAGGTGTGATACCGCTGAAGCATAGGCATATGGTTCGCAGAGAAAACGGGTTGAATACATCTCGTTTATCAGGTCAAGACTAAGTTCACTTACTACTGTCGCTTTACTTGAGTAGATATAAATAAAACCCAGATCTCGCAGGCGCAGTACCGCTTCCCGAATAGGTGTGCGGCTCGTTTTGAGTTCTTCTTGCAGAGCACTTTCAGATAGGGCAGTAAGCGGAGCGTACTCTCCACTGATAATCTTTTCTCTGATGTACTTAAAGGCGAAATCCGATTTATTTTCCATATGACTCACTTTTTGTTATATACAACCGATATATCGGTTGTATATAAAGATAGATCAAAAACAGATCCTGACTACAAAGAATGATCTGAATTGTGATTTTGGACACAAAAAAAAGCTTACCCTGAAAAAAGTAACTGATAATCAAATAAATATTTGGAGAGGGTAATTATTTCTTATGATCTCCTAGTAACTATAATCCTGATACAGTTCTCATTCGAGGCTGCTCCTTACTTTACAGAAACGTTTTGTACATCGCTGTTGCGATCAGTCTTTGTGAAACCAATCTAATGCATTGAATTTCGTCCCTCGCTGTGAATATCCAAGAGATCTTGCACCACTAATTGCTGCAGAGATTCGTGGTTTCAATATTAACTATTTGAATACTATTTGAATTATATTCAAATATGTGAGAACCATTCGATACGTAACAAAAGTTAAGATGGAGTTAAGATTGATTAGCGAAGTAAGCTTGTGCTTTGCCTCGTATTTGGTTCTAGCATTCTGTTCCTGTGTTAAAATCTCACAAGTAAACGCAAGTGAGGCTCTTATGAAGAAAGATGTACTGTTTCTGACAGGCTGTGAGGATTTTCCAAGAATCATTGAGGAG
>JAGBLM010000003.1 GCA_017635415.1 Succinivibrio sp.
GTCAGAGCAGAACAGCACAACAGTAAGGGGCGCTCTGACCTTATCGTCAATTTTCAACAGCGAAGGGTGGTTATTGAACTTAAGTTCTCACCAGGCGGCAGAAACTGTGAAGCTCTTTTAAAAGAAGCCATAAACCAGATAGAGGACAAAGAATACGGCAGAGAAAACCTTGGTAACCGAGAACTTTTAAAGATTGCCTGCGTCTTCAACGGTGCTGCTGACAGGAGGCAGATTACCCTCTTTAAGCAGGTGTGAACAGGATTGAAACTTAGTGCTGAATAATGCGACTTTGGGCCGTGTTATTCATATTATGATTCTCACTCCATCATTCAGTAAATCAGAACTGCGATGGAGTGTGCTGAGAAGAGTTGCCGGTTCAACTCACAGAACTTAAGAGTTCTTTTCCTTCATAGCAGATAAAACACACTGTTTTAGGAACTGACTCATACTGTCACCGTGGTTCTCCAGCATTTTAGGGAACAGGGAGATAGGCGTCATTCCCGGGAAGGTGTTGATCTCATTGATCATAATTCCGTCTTCTTTGCTCAGGAAGAAGTCAATCCTGGATAAATGGCGCAGTTTGAGACCTCTGAAGGCTCTTTGGGCATAGTCGTTAATCTTAAGTAGATCTGTTTCTTCAAGACCCTGAGGCGTTACGGTAGTAACCGTGCCGCTGTCCTTACTGTATTTTTCCTCGTAGGTATAGAATTTGTTGTCAGGAACAATGATTTCTCCGGGACTGGTGGTGACTATTCTGCCGTTATACTCGTAGGCTGCAACCTCAAGTTCACGATGGATGATGGTCTTCTCAAGCAGAACTTCCGTGCTGTACTTAAAAGCTTCACAGACAGTCTCCCACAGGTCTTCGCTCTTCGTGACGTGGTAACAGCCCACAGAAGAGCCCTGACTTGCCGCCTTAACGTAAATATCCTGATATTTATCGAAAAATTCCTGGGCACCATGACGGTACTCTTCATTGTTAAGAGGGACTATAAAATACGGACTATTGGGAATACCCAGAGCGGTAAGATAAAGTTTGGTGGTGATCTTGTTGAAGCAGTATCTTGAGGCTTCACTGCCGCAGCCAACAAAAGGTATGCTGAGAATATCAAGCAGAGACTGAATATCTCCGGTTTCGCCGGGAACACCATGGATTACCGGAACTACACAGTCAACCTTGATTTTACTGTCTGCGTAACAGAAAAACTTGTGGTCAGCAAAATAGCCGCGCTTACCGTTAACCTCAAAACCATGGTTGTGGATCAGAACTTTCAGGACATTGAAACCTTCCTGTTTCAGCTGAGACTCAACATAATCGGCTGAAACAAGTGAAATTGAATGTTCGGCGCCATCTCCGCCGCAGAGTAAGAGAATATTAGTGTTCATTATGATCTTTTTTCAAAAGAGGCCGTAAAAAGAGCCCGGATAAATACTGCGTCATTCTATCACGAAGGAGTAGAGAAAAAAGCGTTTATACCCTGCGGGTTGGGCTGGAAAAATTAGGAGAGGCCGGATTGCAAAAAAGTCTTTAAAGCAGGAGAAAAGAGAATGAAAAACAGGAGCAGACTGCTGTTGCGGTCTGCTCTTGCGAAAAGAAAAAATCAGATCAGGTTTTTGATAAAGGCAGCCAGTTCCTCTTTTGGCAGGGCTCCTACCTGTTTGCCCACGATCTCTCCGTTTTTGTAGAGCAGCAGGGTTGGAATACTCATGACACCAAGTTTGCCAGCATAGCCGCTGTTCTTGTCGATATCAACCTTGCAGAATTTAACCTCGCTCATTTCCTCGGCAAGTTCCTCGATGATAGGACCGACCATACGGCAAGGTCCGCACCAAGTTGCCCAGAAGTCAACCAGAACAGGCTTGTCTGAATTGATAACCTCATTCTCAAACTGGTCGTCATTGAGGTGAATTATTTTGTCGCTCATAGTAAATCCTCTTAATATGAATCTTAATGAATACTAACACATGGGAAAGTCTGCAAGTGAGAAATGCGGATTTTTTGCATTTATCCTGCGATAACCTTTTTACCCTCCTGCTTTGGCAGGAAGATAAATCACATGTTTTCAAGGGAGCCGTTTCTGGCGACTAACCTTGAGATAAATGACAGGACCATACCGTAAATCGGGACAAAGATGATGACGCTGGCACTCATCTTGACCAGATAGTCGACAAAAGCAATTTCTATCCAGTGCTCGGCGAGGAAAGCATCGTTTGTTTCAAAGAACGCTACGGCAAAGAAGGTATAGGTATCAAGAAGATTACCAAGAACAGAAGACGCGGCTGGTGCCGGCCACCAGGTTTTCATTTTCCGTAGTTTCTGAAAGACGAGAATATCGGACAGCTGCCCGATGACATAGGCAGCAAGTGAGGCGGCGGAAATTCTGAAGACAAAAATGCTGAAAATGGTCAGAGCTCCTATTCCCTGAAACTGTCCGTGCTCAAAAACGGTTCCGATGAGGTAGGAGAGCAGCAGACCTGGAAGCAGAGCAAAAAATACTATTTTACGGGCATGTGACTGACCAAAAATACGAACGGTCAGATCGGTGGTCAGAAAAATAAACGGATAGGTAAAGGTCCCCAGTGTTGAGTTGATACCAAAAATGGTAATAGGGATCTGAACGGCGTAGTTACTGATGGTGATGATTAGAACATGGGCTAGAAATAGCCACTTAAGCGGGAATTTTATCTTGTCCATATTGTTTCGGTGACGAAGCCAGGAGCGTAACTCCGGGGGAAACCACCGTCCTCAAATTAAGTTAAGAGTTCAGTAAAGATTAGTCTGTCAAGACGCAGGCATTATATCATGTATCGCATCGCAGGCAAGCATAGTAGATTGACACTCCTCACGACTGAAGTCGTGGAATTCCTGCTTCATAGACCACTGCATAGTCAACTACGTCTTACACGATCTCTAGGAGAATTGCTTCTCCCGCCTTTCGGCGCAGACTTATATTTCCGTATGCCCTACGGTATTCGTCAGTTTTTTTGAGCTACTGACAAGCCTTTATTCAGGATATTCACACTGGCATTTA
>JAGBLM010000060.1 GCA_017635415.1 Succinivibrio sp.
CAATTGGCGATACCAAACAGGTTGTCTGCCTTGAGCGTGCTTTCTCCTTCGGTGCACGTGGTATTCTCTGCCCTGAAGTTAAACGCGCCATGGAAGGAACTGACTGCAAGATTTACACTGCAGTTGCAGGTTTAGGCGGTCGTGCTATCACTGGAACAACCATCAGAAACATGGTTAAACATGCTCTTGCTGGTAAATTCACTGAAGAGTTCACTTGGTTTGACATTGATGCCAATGTACTTAACAACGCACTCAAAGACAGTGAAGCTGTAACTTTCCCTGAGGGCCCTATCACTGAGTCCCAGCTTAAGGCATCCGTCAAGCACGCTTAATGGAGAATTCCGATGTTAGATAAAATTAAATTCTATCAGACCGGTTCAAATACTGTTGGTAACCGTCTGTTAAATCCTTCAATGCGTGCAATTCAGGCCTCAGCAGATCGTCCAAACGGACTGATTTCTGGTCACCGCGCCTGTCAGGGCTGTGGTGAGGCTTTAGGTGCACGTTATGCAATCGATGCTGCAATGCGCGCAACCGGCGGTCAGATTGTTGTAGTAAATGCAACCGGCTGTCTGGAAGTATTCTCTACCCCATATCCGGAATCAGCATGGCAGTTACCTTGGATTCACTCTCTGTTCGGTAATGCCGCAGCTGTAGGTTCTGGTGTTGCTGCAGCAATGAAAATCCGTGCTCAGAAATCAGGCAACACCAACGTCCCACGAGTAATTGCTCAGGGCGGTGATGGTGGCACCACCGATATCGGTTTTGGTCCACTGTCTGGGATGTTTGAACGTAACGATGATGTACTTTATATCTGCTACGACAACGAAGCATACATGAATACCGGTGTTCAGCGTTCATCTGCAACCCCTCCTTCAGCACGTACTGCTACCACTCAGTTAGTTGGTGAGCATCCGGGTGCAGACTGGGGTAAAGGTAAGGATGTTCCTCTGATTGCCATGGCTCACGGTATTCCTTATGTTGCTACTGCAACTGTTGCTGATCTGCGTGATCTCGAGGCTAAGGTTACCAAAGCCATGTCATTCCACGGTGCACGTTACATCCAGATCCTTACTCCGTGCCCATTAGGCTGGGGAACTGCATCCGGCAGTACCGTTACCTGTGCCCGTATGGCTATGGAAACCGGTTTCTTCCCGGTATACGAAGCTGAGTACGGCAAGATTACTTCCGTACGTAAGATTCGTCAGAAGCAGCCTGTCATTAACTATCTTAAACTGCAGCGCCGCTTTGCTCACCTTACCGGTAAGAAAGCTGATCCTAATGTTGTTGCACGTCTGCAGGCTCTTTGCGACACCAACATCAAGAACTTTGGTCTGTTAGGTGATGATGAGCCGCAGCTGACTCCTGCAGCTATTCAGTCCTATGAGCGTAGTAACCGAGTATAAGGAGCTAGGTAAAAATTATGATGAAAAAATCTTTTGCTGTTACCCTTGATCCGGCTACTTCCCTTGCTAACCACACCGGTTCTTGGCGTACACTGCGTCCAGTGAACGTGTTTAAATTACCTCCTTGCAACAAGCAGTGCCCTGCTGGCGAAAACATTCAGCAGTGGTTATATTACGCTGCCGAGGGTGATTATGAACACGCATGGCGTATTCTGACTGAGGAAAACCCTTTCCCGGCCTGCATGGGTCGTGTCTGCTATCACACCTGTGAAGGCAAATGCAACCGTGGTTTCCTCGACGAAAGCGTTGGTATCAACTCTGTTGAGCGTTTCTTAGGCGACTATGCCATTGAGCATAACCTTGCCTTCAAACGCCCAGTTCGTGAAACCGGTAAAAAGGTTCTGATCGTTGGTGCAGGTCCTGCTGGTCTTGCTGCCGCCTATCATCTGCGTCGTTTCGGTCACACCGTTCACGTGGTTGAGGCCTCAGCTGAAGCTGGCGGTATGATGCGCTATGGTATTCCAACCTACCGTCTGCCACGTAATGTTCTTGATGCAGAAATCAAGAGACTTACAGACATGGGCATCACCATTGAGTGCGGTCGTAAGATCGAAGATATTGAAGCTGAAAAGAAAGCCGGCAAATATGATGCCGTTATTCTCGGTGTCGGTGCAGGTCTGTCACAGAACGTTGACATTCCACAGGGTGATACCAACCACGTCCTTAACGCACTTAAGGTACTGGGTGATATTGAGACAACCGGTGAAATTCAGATTGCCCGCCGTGTAGCTGTTTACGGTGGTGGTAACACTGCTGTTGACGTTGCCCGTTCTCTCCGCCGTTTAGGTGCAGAACCAATGATCGTTTACCGTCGTAACCGCGATAAGATGCCAGCAAACAAGGAAGAAATGGATGCTGCCATTGAGGAAGGTATTCAGGTCAAGTGGCTGTCCACTATTACCGGCGCTACCAAAGAGTCCATCAAGATTGAAAAGATGGAACTTGACGAGACCGGCTATCCACAGCCAACCGGTGAGTTTGAAGAGCTTCCTGCTGATGCCGTTGTTCTGGCTGTTGGTCAGAACATCGATAAATCAGCAATTGAAAAGCTCAAAGATCTGAAGTTCCAGAAGGATGCCGTCGTTGTTGACGAACAGGACATGAGCACCAATATGGAAGGCTACTTTGCTGCCGGTGATATGGCCACCTCAGACAGAACCGTAACACATGCCATTGGTATGGGTAAAACTGCTGCCCGCGGTGTCAATGCCTACTTGAAGGGTTCTAAATATCAGAAGCCTCAGAAGCATGAAGACGCCAAGTTCGAGGATATGCATCCTTGGTACTACTCTGAAGCACCAAAGATGATCCGTCCGGAACTTGAGGTTGCTCGTCGTACTCAGACCTTCGATGAGGTTCAGCACGGTCTGACCGAGGAAAACGCTGTATTTGAAGCACGTCGTTGCCTCTCCTGCGGTAACTGCATGGAATGTGACAACTGCTATGGCGTATGCCCTGATTCAGCTGTTATTAAACTTGGTCCAGGCAAAGGCTATGAGTTCAATTATGACTACTGCAAAGGCTGCGGTGTCTGTGCTCAGGAGTGCCCTTGCGGTCACATCAAGATGGTTCCGGAGAAGATCTAATCTTTATAGTTCGATAGTTTATCTTTAAAGACAAAAGGCATGATTTATTCATGCCTTTTTTGTTCCTTATAAGTAAGGTTAGCTCTTAACATTTTCCATAGCGAGTATGTCAATTCATGGCATTATTACAGTACAAAAATTCAATACAGTTTAAGGAGTTGCATGATTTGTGAAGCACAATGCAATTCAATTGTGATCTGATACAAAAGAATAAAAAGAACAAATATAATGACAAAAGTATCCTTTTTCTTGCGAGGTAGCTATGAACAAAAGCCTTTCCCGTTTAGCTTGCTCAACTGCTGCAGTTTGCGGTCTCCTATGCTCTGCTCAGGTTCTGGCTGAACCATCAAGTATTCAGTTCTACCTGAGAACTACAGGTGACACCTTTATGATGAATTTTGGTGATGACCTGAGAAATAAAGCTGGGAAAAGCAATATGTCGATGATTACATATGATGCTGTCGATAAATCATCTGAACAGAGAGAACAGATAAAAAAGCAGTCTATGAACAGCGGTCTTATGGTTGTTGATATTGTCGACCCAGCAGATGGAGACGATTTTGGCAACATAATCTCTAAAAAGGAAGCTACTGTTATTTTTGTAAACCGCAAACCGGAAGGAGATTTCCTTAAGAATTACGAAAAAGCCTGGTATGTCGGCTGTATTTCAGAACAGGCAGGTAAACTTCAGTCTGAGATGATAATAAACCATATCAAGAAAAACGGTTTTGATGATCGTAACCGTAATGGTGTATTGGATATTCTCTTATTCAGAGGTCCTGAAGATCATCAGGATGCCATTGCTCGTACCAAAATGATAAAAGAAGCGTTAGATGCGTCAGGAATCAAGTATAAATTCACCTACGACTTTATGTGTGCCTGGTCGTTTGAAAAAGCATTCAGCGAGACAATGAACATTGCCGAAAAAGGAAAACTGAATGATATAGATATGGTGATCTCCAATAATGATGATATGGCTCTAGGAGCAATGATGGCCATGGATGATTACAATGATTTCTCAGAGGAGTATAAAAAGCCGCCTATCTTCGGAATCGATGCCATACCATCAGCTGTTGCTGCGGTAAGAGACGGTCAGATGACCGGAACTATTATACAGGATTACAGCAAGATGGCTGATGTAACTATCGCAATTGCAAAGGGAGAAACCGATCTTAAAAAACTTTCTAAGATAGCCAATACGGTTATCAAAGATCATTACATTTACATTCCTTACGCTAAAGTAACCCAAGTAGAGTTTAAATGAGATACTCTCTTGTCAGTGATTTGCGAGACGCCCTCAATGATCCAGATCCTGAAGGGCGTCTTGTTGAATTGCTCGATAGACCTCACTTCCCTCAGAGTCAGCAGCAGAAATTAAAACAGTTGTTCGATCTTGCATTAAAAAAAGCCGCTGATGAACATATTCCACTCGGTGTTGATCTGGGGACCTGTCTTTCTCTGGAAGATGCCTATCTCTTAAGAAACAGATTTATCGCCAGATTCTGTGGCAGACTTGAAAGCAGACAACTCCTCAGCAGAATGGTAACACTTGCCCTTGCAGGACTGATTATATTTTCATTCGTGTTAATCTTTTAACTTATTTTTACAAATTTTCATTTTCCGCAAATCGCAACTATTTTGCGATTTGCGATTAAAATAAATACTCATTTATGTGCTGTTGATCACTTTTTAATTTATAATACTCATGTGAAAGAGTTGTTAAAGATTCACATTTTTTTGTTTTCCTAATGGATGTTTTTCTATGTCAAGACTCAGTAGTTTGTTAAAAATTTCCGTTTTATCTGCTTTAATTGCAGGTAGTTCGTGCTATGCGGCCGACCGTGAGGTCAATGTTTTCTACTACGATCTTTCTAATACATTTATCTCAAATTTCAGTCATGCCCTGGAAGGCTGTGCAGAGCAGAACAACGTAACTCTTAATGAGTTCAATGCTGCGCATAATTCTTTAAAACAGAACGGTCAGATTGATGAGGCAATGTTAGGAAAACACCCTCTCTTAATTAATCTTGTGGAAGCAAATGAGGCTGACGAAATTATCGAAAATGCAAAAGATAACTCTCAGCGTGTTGTTTTTTTTAACCGTGTTCCAAGTGCCTCGTCTCTTAAACATTATCAGCAAGCCTGGTACGTTGGCTCAAACCCGAGCGAAGCTGGAGTTATGCAGGCCAAGATGATTCTTGACTACATAAAGACTCATCCTGAGATAGACAGAAATAAGGATAAAGAGATTTCCATGGTCTTACTCAAGGGGGAAAAGAGTCATCAGGATACTATTGTGCGCAGCAGAGCTCTGCTAGATATACTCAAAACATCAAATATTAAAATCAGACTGATAGCAGAAGCATACAGCGACTGGTCACATCAGCAGGGCTATGAGGAAATGAAGAAAATCATTTCTCTTAATGGTATAAATAATATTGAACTGATAGTTGCCAATAACGACGCTCTTGTTCTGGGCGCAATTGATGCCCTCAACGAATCTGACTTCAATACCGGCAACGACAGCAAAATAATTCCAACCTTTGGTATTGATGCCATTCCTCAGGCCTTAAAAGCCATTTCCGAGGGGAAACTGTCAGGAACACTGCTCAATGACAGTGAAAAAATGGCAAAAGTTGCGCTGCAAATCGCCACTTCAGACACTGTTGATAACAAGGAGTTAACTCACGAGGTCGGCTATAGCGTTGACGAAGATGGCTATGTAATGATTCCTTACAGCAGAATTTCCCGCTAAAAGTCTAATTGCTTACAAAAACAGGACGTCAAAATCGTCCTGTTTTTTGAAACTTTCATATCATTTTAAATCTACACAATCTCTGATATATTCAATCGGTTTTAACACATCTTATACAAGCTGTACACCTCTTTATCATTACATTTTCGTAAATTTGAAATTGGTATAAAATATTGGAAAGTTTTTATCAAAAGCATTGCTAACAGTAGACTAATGAGCTATCTTATAAATAAGGTAAGAAATTACCTAACGGTTAACCCTGGGGTGCCATCTAGTTGTTTCACCCTGAGCCGATAATATGAAGACTAAAGCGTCTTCCCATGTGATGTTGTATATACTTCCATTGTCGAAGGAATCTGATTCACATACAGGCGCTAAACTTGAACGTACTGGTTCAAGGAGTCGTACACAACGGATACACTTCTGGGGCTCTACCATTTAACTCCTGTTATCCTTCTCTTCTCTCTGTATATTGCAGGACAAATTTAAATATCTCCTCAAAACTGTGAGAAAATCAACTCTTTTTCTATTTACTGCTATTTTTCAGTTTATCCGTATGACTACTCTTTGTATAATACTGCAACAGGAGATTGTTATATTCCCGTTTGAACTGTTATGAAGATTTTTGCTCTACTTCTAGTTATTGCCATTGGTTTTCTGTCATATGACATTATGTACGGACGTAATGGTATTGCACAGTATGATAAAATTAGTGTGCAGGTTGAAAAGGCAAAACATAAATCAGATCTTCTCAAAAAACGTAATCAGGCTCTGCTGGATGAAATCTCAGATCTGAAACAGGGAAATCTGACCATTGAAGAACTGGCTCGCAGTGAACTGGGAATGATAAAGCCAGAAGAAACATTCTACCGCGTGATCAAAGCAAACTAACTGTTTATGGCTCTCCCTCGCATTGATGTTGTTATACCTGCCGCAGGTGTGGGCAAAAGAATGGGGGCTTGTATCCCCAAACAATATCTTCTCCTTGGTCGCAGTACCATTCTTGAAATCACTGTAAAAGCACTGCAGAGTTCAGTCTGCGTAGGCAATATCATTATTGGTCTGTCTGAAACAGACCAGTGGTTTGATAAACTTCCCCTATCATCAGATAAAAGGATAATTAAAGCCCAAGGTGGTGCCGAACGATCTGATACGGTGAGAATGTGCCTTGATAAGGTATCTACAGAGTATGTAATGGTTCACGACGCCGCAAGACCACTTGTTAGAACCTGTGACATTGATAATCTGGTTGCAGGTTGTACCGGCGCAGACTTTAAAGATGGCGGTATTCTTGCCTGTGCAGTTGCCGACACCATAAAACAGGAAAAAACTGACAGAGCAGTCATCGAAAAAACAGTACCACGCAAACACCTTTATAGAGCGCTGACACCGCAATTATTCAAAACAAAACTTCTAAAAGACGCTCTTGACTATGCATACAGAAATAACATTGCCATCACTGATGACGCTTCTGCCATGGAACTTCTTGGTTTTCATCCCCGACTTGTCGAAGGTTCCTCAACCAATATAAAAATTACCTCACCTGACGATCTGCTTATCGCCGGGGCCATTCTCAAAGCATATCATTCAATCTAATCTTTGCCAGTCACACGGACTTGTGACTATCAGACAGATGAAAGTTCTATTATTTAAGCGGAAACCGCAACGGTTAAAAAGGCAGGTTAAGCGTAAAAAATACGGGACAACTGTTACCGCTGTCCCGTAAATTTATTTCATTGAAGTACTGATTACTTATTGGCTAAAGCCTGAGCAACCTGTACTGCAATAGCAACTGTAGCACCAACCATAGGATTGTTGCCCATACCCATAAAGCCCATCATTTCAACGTGAGCAGGTACGGATGAAGAACCAGCAAACTGAGCATCAGAATGCATACGCCCCATGGTATCGGTCATACCGTAAGAAGCAGGACCTGCAGCCATGTTATCAGGGTGCAGAGTACGTCCGGTACCACCACCTGAAGCTACAGAGAAATACTTCTTACCCTGAAGGATGCACTCTTTCTTGTAAGTGCCGGCAACTGGGTGCTGGAAACGGGTTGGATTGGTTGAGTTACCGGTGATTGAAACGTCAACGCCTTCCTTATGCATGATGGCAACGCCTTCACGTACATCATCAGCACCGTAGCAGCGAACAGCTGCACGCTCAGTATCAGAATATTTAATCTCTTCAACAACATTAACTTCACCGGTCATGTAATCGAACTTAGTCTTAACATAAGTAAAGCCGTTGATACGGGAGATGATCTGAGCTGCATCTTTACCAAGACCGTTAAGGATTACACGAAGTGGAGTCTTACGGGCCTTGTTGGCATTGCGAACAATACCGATAGCGCCTTCTGCAGCGGCAAATGATTCGTGACCTGCCAGGAAGCAGAAGCACTTGGTTTCATCACGTAGCAGCATACCACCTAAGTTACCGTGGCCGATACCAACTTTACGGTCATCAGCTACAGAACCAGGAATACAGAAAGCCTGCAGACCGATACCGATAGCTTCAGCAGCATCAGCGGCAACAGTGCAGTTTTTCTTAAGAGCAATAGCAGCACCTACAGTGTAAGCCCAGCCGGCGTTCTCGAAGGCAATGCCCTGAATATCCTTAACAGTCTTGTAAGGATCAAGACCATATTCTTCGCAAAGTTTCTTGGCGTCTTCAAGAGAATCGATACCGTACTCTTTCAAAGTAGCGTTTACTTTATCAATACGACGCTCATAGCTTTCAAATAATGCCATTTTCGTACACCTCTTATTCTTTTCTAGGATCAATGTACTTTGCGGCATTATCCCACTGGCCATAGTGGCCGCGGATCTTGTCCAAAGCTTCCTTGCCGGTCATCTCTGGATGAGCCTTGAGCAGGTCCATCAGTTTGCCGAGGTTTACGAACTCATAACCAACAATTTCGTTCTGTTTGTTCAGAGCAACACGGGTTACATAGCCTTCAGTCATTTCAAGGTAACGCGGACCCTTCGCCTTGGTGGCGAACATGGTACCAACCTGGCTGCGCAGAGTCTTGCCAAGGTCTTCAAGACCGGCACCAACTGGAAGACCACCTTCTGAGAATGCGGTCTGAGTACGGCCGTAGACAATCTGGAGGAACAGTTCGCGATAAGCAGTGTTGATAGCATCGCATACGAGGTCGGTATTTAAACCTTCAAGTAATGTTTTGCCAATCAGAATTTCTGCAGCCATAGCAGCAGAATGAGTCATGCCAGAGCAGCCAATGGTCTCAACAAGAGCTTCTTCGATGATACCGTCTTTAACATTAAGGGTCATCTTGCAAGCGCCCTGCTGAGGAGCACACCAACCCACACCGTGAGTCAGTCCACTGATGTCTTTGATTTCCTTAGCCTGAACCCATTTTCCTTCTTCAGGAATAGGAGCAGGACCATGGTATGCACCCTTAGCTACTGGGCACATCTGTTCTACTTCTTTTGAATAGATCATTGTGGTACCTAACAAAAATATTTTTACTAAGAAACGTGTTCCATCACTCGATGGATGATAGAACTAATCAATTTTGACACTGTAGAGATTTCAAATCAAGAGAAATACAGTCGAATTATAGGTAAGTAGACATTTCATCCAGGACGTACGCAAGGATGCAGGAGCAATAAAGATGAGTTAAAGGAGCAAAACGTGCCGAAAGTACTGCAGTAAATGCGAACAAAGGATCACCAACTTACTAAGTTCGCTGTTAATTTATTGTTTTTCTGATCTGTGGATAATCTTGTTACATCCTCATCTAAATCCGATCATCCTGTGCACCCTAATCTTGGATCTTTGAACTTCTGTCCGGTGCATCAAACGAAATACACTGTCAGTAACAGGAAAAAAGACCCATTCCCAATGAGGAGTGAGTCTGTCAGGAGAGGTCTGCAAAACCTGCAGTATTGCAAAGGATGTAACAGGCAGTCTGCCTTTAACTTACCTAGAAGTAATACTTAACCTCAACATTGGCAAACAGATCTCTGTACTTGGCGCCATAATGACCTTTAACCCCCAAATCAAAGTTAACACCTTTATTACCTTCAGGTTTAATGATTACACCGACCTCACCATAACCTC
>JAGBLM010000061.1 GCA_017635415.1 Succinivibrio sp.
GGGTGGATCTGTATTGGAATGGTTGAAGGACAGCTCTGAAATTTGGGAGCTATCCTTTGGTTGTTAGGAAGCGCCGTATGCGGATCCGCACGTACGGTGCTGTGAGAGGAGTGGAGTTGTTACTCCCTCCTACTCGATTGGTCTTTCAGCTTTCTTTTTTTGGAAGATCTAATTTAAGGAGAGAGTTATATTCTGACTGCACTGCTTGACCATTTCCACAATTGCCGGGATCTTGTCGTTTGCAAAACGGTTCAGCGTTCCGACAATCGATATCGCGCCTAGCAGATTATTTTCCTTATCAAAAACCGGTGCTGCTACACATCTGATTTCCGCCTCCCCCTCGCTGTCATCAAAAGCCCACTTCTGCAGACGGATCTTCGCCAGTTCCTGTCTTAACTCGTCAGGGGTCTTAATTGAGGTTTCAGTAGCCGGAGTGTAATCAAGCGAATTGATGATACGCTCACGCAGTGAGGTTTCCTGAAAGGCCAAAAGACATTTTCCAAGACCTGCATGTACCAGGGAAACAGTCATTCCCTCTCTTGACATAATTCTCATCGCGGCCCTCGGACTGACCTTTTTGATGGCGTAATAGGCATGTTCGCCATCCATAATGCCGTAGTGCACCGCAAGACAGTCGACAGTTTCCATCAGAGACTCTAAATGTGGACCGACCACATCCCGTAAATCAAGGTTCTCACAGGCTGAATTTCCCAGAGACACCAGTTTCATCCATAACTGCAAAGTCCCATCGGAATTCTGTCTGATAAGACCGAGTTTACACATTTCATCGACAAGAACATAAACAGAACTTCTTGGCAGACCGGTATTTTCCACGACCGCGGACACCGAACAAGAATGCTTTTCCTGAAGAAGCTCCAGAATTTTCAGGCATCTGTCAAGGGCAGGTACACGGGATTTGGTATTCATATTATTAAACTTTTCTAACCTGTTGGATATCTATCTCAAATACTATATAATCGTTTCACACGTAACGAATCTATTATGATAGAAAAATCACCTGATTAGTGAAAAGTTTTTGTAAATTTTAAGCGGACTCTTAAATCTGACCAAAAAGAGCGCGATTATCCTGGTATTATCATCCCCAATTCGCGCATTTTGGCAATCTTATAGCGCAGAGTACGAGGACTGATCCCTAGTTTTGTCGCAACCTCCTGACGGTTACCACGGTATTCTATTAAGGCATCAAGAATAATCTGAAATTCCTGCTGTTTTAACTCTCCGCCGAGATTTTCCGGTATTTTCTGATTTCTTACCGCTTCATCACCTGAAAAAGTCGGCGCGGTGTCGCTGTTTTCAAGCAGATCTTCTTCGAGAACCGGGGCAGTACCGCCATCACCTGAGGCATACGGCTCATCAAAGGCCTGCACCAAACCTGATTCATCAAGAATTATTTCGTCGCAGTCGATTTTGCCGTCTACGGAGAGAATAAGCGCACGCTGCATCACGTTATCAAGTTCACGCACATTTCCCGGCCATTTATAACCTTCAAGTTTTTTCTTGGCAGCCAAGGTTAGTTCAGGCAGGGCCTGAGAATTTTCAAGAGCGTGTTTTTTAAGAATAAATTCGGCGATAGGTACTATATCCAGCGGTCTGTGACACAGAGGTTGCCAGCGTAACGGGAAAACATTGAGACGATAATAGAGATCTTCTCTGAATTTGTTCTCAGAGACCGCCTGTTTCAGATCACGGTTAGAGGTCGCGATAACTCTGACATCAAGACTTATGGTCTTGCGTGAACCTAAGCGCTCAACTTCCTTTTCCTGCAGAACTCGTAACAGTTTTGCCTGCAAGTTAAGATCCATCTCTGTTATTTCATCGAGCAGGATTGTCCCGCCCTGCGCCTGTTCAAATTTTCCCGGACAGGCCTGAACGGCACCGGTAAAGGCTCCCTTTTCATAGCCAAACAGCGTAGATTCAAGCATGGTATCAGGAATAGCAGCACAGTTTATGGCGACAAACGGACCGTTGGCACGATTTGATTTGTCGTGAACATAGCGGGAGAGAATTTCCTTTCCAGAACCTGAAGGTCCGGTAATCATCACAGTGGCGTCACTCTGGGCCACCTTGGCTGCAAGTTTGAGCAGTTCACCAGTCGCCGGATCTTTCCACACCGGCTCCCCTTTACTGATCCTCGAGACCGGTACATATCGGGAAACCTGATTTAAAAGTACCTCAGGAGCAAAAGGCTTGGCAAGATAATCGATGGCACCGTCACGCATTGCTCTGACCGCACCGTCAATATTCGCATAGGCGGTCATCAGAAGAACGGGCAGCTGCGGATACTTCTCATGAATGGAATTAAGCAGCGTATGACCATCCATGCCTTCCATCTGAATATCAGAGATCACCATATCAACACGACGTTTTGCCAGCAGTGACAGAGCCTCCTCTCCGCCGGATGCTTCAATACAGGCATAGCCGGTGAGCATCAGCGTATCAACAATTGCCTCTCTAAGTTCGCTGTCATCATCTACAATCAGGATTTGGCTCTGACTCATTTTCTAAGATCCCTTAATTCTTTCTTTTCACGCCGCGTGAAAAGATGTTTCTTCGATTATACTGGGAGAAGGCTCAATCTCTCTAACATATTTAGGAATTTTGATACTGAACACAACCGGATAACCATCCCAGGAGGTTAATCCGACACTGCCCTGATGAACTTTAGCCACAGCCTGCACAACCGCAAGACCAAGTCCTGTACCAGTACTCTTGGTTGTATAGAACGGCTCAAATATCTTCTGGCGTTTATCCTCTGGAATACAAGGACCGTTATTGGCGACAAAAACCGTCACACAAGACTGGTCGGCTATAAGTTTAATCATAACCTTATCAGCCCCCGCTTCGACAGCATTAGTCACAAGATTTGACAGAGCACCGTTCAGAGCAGTGATATTGCCTAAAATAGGCATCGGTCTTTCCCCAAGTTCAGTGACCAATTCAGCATTACCGTGCGTGATCACCGCGGCAGTACTGTTAGCCACCTGCTCAACCAGGTCAACCGCATCAATCTTCGAGACAGTCTGTTCACCTGATTTGGCATACATCAGGATATCACTTACCTGAGATTCGAGAGCCTCAAGTCTTGACATCAGTTTTTTCTGAAAAGCCACGCGGGACAGCGGTGGAAGTTTAGGATTGGCCAGGTTTGCCGCATAAAGAATAGCCGCCGACAGCGGAGTTCTGATCTGATGCGCCAGACTTGCCGCCATCTTACCTAAGGACGACAGTCGTTCCATATGACTGAGTTTATCCTGCAGCTGACGGGTCTGGGTAAGATCAGTCATCTGTACCAACTGTCCCTTGCTCAAAGGTCTGGTCTCCACCTTAAGGCGCTTGCCGTCTCTGGTGGAGATTTCACTGCCGTCATCACGCTTTGGTCTGAATACAGCATTGATAACCTCAAACCATCTGCGACCTTCAAGGATATCTTCTCCAAGCATCTCAAGAGCACTGCGGTTAGCCTTTTTGATAATTCCGCGTGAATCAATAACAATAATTGCAGACGGTACCTGAGAAAATACTTCAGTCATCAGTTCCGCATCGTCGGTATCAATGCCCATAATCTGTCCTCCACACAAAACCTTGTTTCTGTTATAAGCAATCTTTGTGCCATTATCATTTAACATTTTGAATTTAAAGACAGATTTTATCTGCAACAGTTTGCTTTCAGCGGAGTGTTGAAAATTTGTCACCACCAGCCCCGCCTCTTATCAAGTCCCAGGGCACACAAAACTTCACCATCTGTGATGCCATCATCCTGTCTTCTGATACCAACATTATTCGCAATCGGTAAGATTGTTTAATAATGAGCAGGAGATATAAGCAAGGACAGGTGATGAGGACAACCCATGCACTTTACTGTAATACGGCAGCACACGCGGTAACCATAATAGCGGCTCTCCACAGATGCAGAAAAAATATCTCTCGATAGAATAAGGGCTCGCTCCGCTGGCGCACGAAGCGAGCCCCAAAAGAAGTCAGCAGTGACTCTTTAAAAACTGAGCAGTATTGTCAGCAGGCCGTTAGCCTACAAACCTGCGGGCATTACGGAACAGTCGAACCCAGGCGCTGTCCTCTCCCCAGTCATCAGGATGCCAGGAATTGGCAACCGTACGCATCACCCGCTCAGGATGAGGCATCATGATGGTAAAACGACCGTTTGGAGTAGTAACCGCAGTAATACCGGCAGGAGAACCGTTCGGGTTGAGCGGATACTCCATAGTTACTTTACCTTCATGGTCAATGTAACGCATCGCCACAAGTCCCTGATGCTCAAGAGCCTTCTGTTTTGCCTCATCACTGAATTCAGCACGTCCCTCTCCATGAGAAACCACAATAGGCATGCGTGAGCCTTCCATACCGTCAAACAGTATAGAACCGCTCCGCTGAATTTCGACCTCAACAAAGCGGGCCTCAAAACGCTCGGAGAGATTTGTCACAAAGCGAGGCCAGTTCTCAGCCCCTGGGATCAGACTGCTCATGGTAGACATCATCTGACAGCCGTTACAGACACCTAAAGCAAAGGTGTCATTGCGGTTGAAGAAACGGCTGAATTCATCTGCAGCCCTTGAGTTGAAGAGAATCGTCTTAGCCCAGCCCTCACCAGCACCTAAAACATCACCATATGAGAAACCGCCGCAGGCGGCAAAGCCCTTAAACTCATCAAGTTTGACTCGTCCTGAGAGAATATCGCTCATATGCACATCAACACAGCAAAATCCTGCGCGGTTAAACGCAGCTGCCATCTCAGACTGAGAATTAACTCCTTGCTCGCGTAAAACGGCAATCTTAGGAGAAATTCCCCTGGCAATATAAGGAGCTGCAATATCTTCTTTAGGATCGTAGGTAAGTTCAACAAAAAGTCCGCGGTCACCACTCTCATTCTTGGCCTTGAATTCCTGCTCTGCGCAGACCGGATTGTCACGCATAACCTGCATACGGTAGGTAGTTTCGCCCCAGATGCTTCTGAAGTAGGCGCGAGACTTACCTAAAATCTCACTGCCATCACGGGTAAAGACAATGCGATCATCAGTTCTCAGGGCACCGATGGTAAACGAACAGTTTGCAAGGCCATGACCTGAGAGAATATTGAGAATGGTTTCCTCATCCTCACTACGCACCTGCAGCACTGCGCCTGGCTCTTCGTTGAACAGCACGGCAAGATCATCCTGTCCCAACTGACCGATATCTACACCAACACCGGTATGTCCGGCAAAACTCATTTCACAGATGGTGGTGAAAAGACCGCCATCGGATATATCGTGATAAGCAAGAAGCATGCCCTTGTTATTAAGGAACTGAACAGAATCAAACAGTCCCTTAAGACGCGCAGGACTGTCCAGATCTGCACATTTGTCACCGAGCTGACGATAAACCTGAGTCAGAGCTGATCCGCCAAGGCGGTTGCGTCTGTCACCCAGATCAATGTATATAAGTTTGGTCTCCCCCTTGTCCGTACGCAACTGCGGAGTTAAGGTCTTTCTGACATCCTCAACACGGGCAAACGCCGACACAATGAGGGACAGCGGAGCTGTCACACATTTTTGCTGACCGTTCTCCTCCCAAGTGGTCTTCATGGACATGGAGTCCTTGCCGACCGGAACCGTGATGGCAAGATCGGGACACAGTTCCATGCCCAGGGTTTTCACCGCCTCATACAAACCGGCATCTTCACCAGGATGTCCATTAGGCGCCATCCAGTTTGCAGAGAGTTTGACTCGGTTTAATTCACCGATATCGGCTGCGGCAATATTGGTCACTGCCTCAGCAACGGCCAGACGTACGGAGGCGGCATGATCAAGCAGGGCCACCGGAGTTCTCTCTCCAACCGCTCCAGCCTCTCCGTGATAACTGTCGTATGAGGCGGCAGTCACCGCCACGTCAGCAACAGGAACCTGCCACGGACCTACCATCTGATCACGGGCCACCATACCGGTTACCGAACGGTCACCAATGGTGATAAGGAACGTCTTTTCAGCCACTGACGGCAGACGCAGAACGCGCTCTGCAGCCTCCAGAAGAGGAATTCCGGCTGTATTGAAGCTCTTGGAGTTTACACTGGCGCTCTTTACCTTCTTGTGCATGCGCGGTGGTTTACCCAAAAGAATATCCAATGGCAGATCAATAGGAGTATTGCCAAAGTAGGAATCTTTAAGGACAACCCTGCGTTCTGCAGTGGCCTCACCGATCACTGCATACTGGGCACGCTCACGTTTACAGAATCCCTCAAAGACCTCAAATCTGTCCTTTGCCACCGCCAGAACATACCGCTCCTGCGATTCATTACACCAGATCTGCAGAGGAGACATGCCAGGTTCATCATTAGGGATCTTTCGCAGTTCAAAAACGCCGCCGACACCGCCGTCTGAAACCAGCTCAGGCATGGCGTTTGACAAGCCGCCGGCACCGACATCGTGAATAAACATGATCGGATTGTCATCACCTAGCTGCCAGCAGGCGTCAATAACTTCCTGACAGCGACGCTGCATTTCCGGATTGCCGCGCTGCACAGAGGCAAAATCAAGATCCTCAGAACTGGCTCCGGAATTCATGGAAGAGGCTGCACCGCCACCAAGTCCGATGTTCATGGCAGGTCCGCCCAGCACAATCAGTTTGGCCCCCGGATCAATATGATCCTTGTGGATGTGCTGACGGCGGATATTACCCCAGCCGCCTGCTAGCATGATTGGCTTGTGATAGCCGCGCACTTCGCGACCGTTAAAACTGTCGACCTCTTCTTCGTAGGTTCTGAAATAGCCGCACAGATTAGGACGACCGAATTCGTTGTTGAATGAGGCAGCCCCCAGAGGACCGTCAATCATGATCTGCAGAGCAGATGCCAGACGGTCAGGCTTGCCAAAATCATACTCCCAGGGCTGAACTGCACCAGGGATTCTCAGATTGGAAACACTAAAGCCACAGATACCGGCCTTTGGTCTTGAGCCTATGCCCGTCGCGCCTTCATCGCGGATTTCTCCTCCTGAGCCGGTGGCAGCCCCGGGGAAAGGAGAAATAGCGGTAGGATGATTATGGGTCTCAACCTTCATGAGAATCGGCATATCCTCCTCATGATAATTCCATTCGTGGTCGGCATCAGGATAGAATCTGCCGGCTGGGGAACCTTCCATCACCGCCGCGTTGTCCTTATAGGCTGACAGTACATAGTCAGGATGTGTGGTATAGGTGTTTTTCACCATCTGAAACAGGGACTTGTCCTGTTTTTGTCCGTCTATTTCCCATTCGGCATTGAACACCTTGTGACGGCAATGCTCAGAGTTCATCTGCGCAAACATATAAAGTTCAATATCTGACGGATCACGACCTAATCCTTTGAAACTTTCCAGAAGATAATCCATCTCATCATCATTAAGAGCCAACCCCAAATCGACATTGGCCTTGACAATTGCCGCCTTGCCGCCGGTGGTAAGAGGCACAGTAGTAAAGGGAGCCGGACTCTGTCTTGTAAACAGAGTCTGAGCACTTTCAAAACTGCTCAGTACAGTCTCCATCATGCGGTCGTGGATGCAGGAGGCCACAGACTTGCGTTCCTCATCGGAAAAAGTAGATCCATCCTCTTTGCCGATATAGTAGGCAATTCCGCGTTCAATACGGCTGACACGTGATAAACCGCAGTTATGTGCGATATCTGTAGCCTTGGAAGACCAAGGAGAAATAGTGCCTACTCTTGGAATAACAAAGAAAAGCTCGCCTTTATTTTCCGTTTCTTTTTTGGCAGGACCATATGACAGAATTCTCTTTAAGACTTCCTTTTCACTGTCTTCAAGAGGCTCTTTTACATCTACAAGATGCACATACTGGGAAGTTATTTCACTAACCCTGATGCCAGCCTTTAAGAGAGATTTTGTAAGTTTTTCGAGACGGAATCCGGATAAAGCCGGTGAACCACGCAAGATATCCATAATGACGATTATGTCCTGTTGTTCGAGGAAAAAAGAAGATTCTGGGAAACCCCAAAAAAACTGTGTGTATTCTAGCACACAGGCATATATAAAAAGATTTTTAGGATCTCCCGATCAATCGTGGAGCGCCCACCGTCAACCATTTGCTATAATACTGGCATTGGAGGAACCAACGTGAAAAAATCACCGCGATCAATGCTGAAAAAAAATATAACTGCCAACCGTAACCGCAGACGCAGAATCTTTCTGCATGCCTTAAGACAGAGGCGTCAGGCCCGTCAGGAGGTTTTCTTCAATCAGGAAAGTTCTGACAACTAGATCCTGATTCTGGCACTCTTCTTGCAGATTGTTGGGTAAATGTCATCAGGCGGCAATTAATTGCCGTTTGCTCAGTTATCATACATTCAGGAGAGCGCCATGTACGGCAGAAAGCTTAATGCTTACCGACAGACTAATCTGCAAGCAGAGATATCCGTTGCTGACCCATATATAGTCACCAAAATGCTCTATCAGGGAGTTTTTGAGCGACTGGCGCAGGCCAAGGGAGCAATTATGCGCGGAGATCTGGCCACAAAAGCAAAAAAACTGGCCACCGCCAGCACTATTCTTGAAAATCTTAAGAGCACACTCGATTTTTCGATAAACAAAGATCTCGCGCAAAGTCTCTATGACATATACTCATATATGCTGGACAAGATTGCTGATGCCACCATTGAGGTTAGCTGCAAACCGATTGACGAGGCGGTGAAGATCTTTATGCCGATAAAGCAGGCCTGGGACAGTCTGCCGATGTCCGCAAGACAGGAAGCAAATGAGAGGCGTACAGAGGAGCAGCGTCAGGATCAGCAGTTCAGAGATGGAGCTATGACCAAAGGCTCGATTTGAGATCTAACTACCTCTTAAGAGAACAGTTTTATGCAACTTGAGGAAGCAATAACAAGACTGACGGAAATTGAGCAGCGTATTCAGACTGCCCTTGACGAAGAACAGTTTGCAAAACTGCAGGAACTTGATGATGAATCGCAAAGACTGCTGCGGCAGATGTGCAATGCCAGTCTTAGCGATGAGGAAAAGGAGCGGTTCAGACAGTTTGCCGCGGTTTATAGCGAGCACATTCACGATATGCTCAGTAGTCTGCAGAAAACAAAAGTCGAAACAAAAGCTGCTATTCTGAAACTCAACAAAAGCACAAAAGGCAGTCATAGTTATGCCAGTATCGCCACCGGGCGAAGATAATCAAAAACATCATCTACCAGTTTATTAGGACCTCTTTATTTATGACTGACAGTAATGAGTTGCTGACCGATACCGTTGACCTTGAGACCCTGGCAAAATCCTCAGCAGAAGAATTTAATCTCAATAATCTTGGCAATGTAGAAAAACTTATCGCTGCACAACAGAAAATGAGTGACGAACTCATTGCCAGATTCCAAAGAAATATTGCGGCCTTTGAAGTCGCTCTTCCTGACATCGCCGACACCTTCCGAGCCTACAAACCAAAGCAGACCCTGGAATTTTTCTGCGCGGAAAACGGCATTGCCAACCTGATGTTCGTAGAAAAAAACGATATCCTGTACAAAACCCTTAATCCGAAGGAAATCTGCTATAAACAGATTGAAGAGGGACTGAAAACCATCCCCTTTAAAACAGTACGCTACGATAACGAATATGACTGGGCAGGACATATTCATCACCGTTACCTCAACGAATGCATCACCATCACCAAAGATTACGTCAAGTCAAAGAGCAAACTGACACCGATGGATATCGGTTCAATGCCCAACTGCGTCATGATAGGTGTCGGACTTGGCTATCATCTTGAGAGACTGTATGAAAAGGTGGAAGTGGCAAATCTCATTCTGGTAGAGCCTGATCTTGATATGTTTTTTGCCTCGCTGCATACCTTTGACTGGGATCAGCTGCTGCATTTCATCAGACAGAATAACTACGGCATTAAGTTTCTGCTGGGCGAAACAGCCGATCAGCTGTTTAACGACATGTACAATTTCTATGATCGCCACGGCAGGTTCCTCTCCGGTTTCTGGTGGAATTTCGTGCACTATGCCTCAGAGGAAATAAGGAAAATTGCCCAGGTAATAAAAAAAGACTACTACCGCACCTTTTCGGCCATGGGATATTTTGATGACCACCTGTTCGGAACCTCACACGCCATTTATGCCATTGAGCACAAAAAGAGACTGATCAGAAATGATGTGCCGCTGCCTGAGGCTATGGCAAACGCTCCGGTCTTTGTGGTAGGTAGCGGACCGTCCCTTGACCACGATATTCCCTTTTTAAGGAAGAATCAGGATAAAGCGTATATCATCGCCTGCGGTACAGCCTTTGACACGCTCTATCACGCCGGTATCCAGCCTGACTTCTACTGTTGTACCGAACGCGTTCCGCAGATAGCGCAGAGCATTAAACTCATAGCCGATAAAAGTTTTGTCGATAATACCATTCTGCTTACGGGTGATGTGGTTCACCCTTACACAGTCGAACTGTTTAAGCATACTGCCATTTTCAGCAAACCTGATGAACCGTTCTACTGGATGGCCCTTGGCCGCCTGAATTTTGCCCGGCACTGGCAGTTTGTACTGCTGATGAACCCTCTGGTCGGCAATTTAGGTGTCTCAGGAGCATGCTTCTTCGGCTTTAAAAACCTCTACCTGTTCGGTCTTGATAACGGCAAAAAAATCGGAACTGCCAACATGCATTCCCGGTATACCGCTATCTATAACGAAGCAGGAGTAAATGATACCAGTGGTAACTATACCATTGAGAATATTCTGCCGGGCAACTTCGGCGGACAATGCGAAAGCGGCTATTTTTTTAAGATGAGTGTCCGCAATATTGAGGAAATCCTTGAGCTTTTCAAGGATACGGTTAAATGTTTCAACTGTTCTGACGGTTCGCTTATTGAAGGTGCTACACCGCTTCACAGCAAAGAACTTGATTTCTCGGACCGACCGGTTCTGGACAAATGCGCCCTGAAGGATTTTGTCGCGCAGAAGAAAACTATGGAAGTTGATCTTTCAGAACAGGAAATGACAAAACTCCTCGATTATGATGATTTCTCCAATACGCTTAAATATATTGCTGCGGTCTTTGACCAGCGTCCGCAGCATCGTCTTGATTTTATCCAGAAACTTGAGTTCGTCAGTGAATATATTACCGACCTTGGACAAACACCTGAGGGAAAATTCAAATCCTTTATGCTCAACGGCACTGTTCAGGGCATCTTTCTGATGGTTCTCAGAGCGCTGTATCACTGCCAGGATGAACAGGAATGCCTGGATCATGCGAATGCAATGATCGAAAAACTGCGTTATTTTCTTGAGGATGCCGATGTGCTCTACCACTTCCTGCCTGATTTTATCTTAGGGCCGCATCAGGAAAAGATGAATGGCAAGACCGGACAGGATCACCCCGGCAGCCCGGCACCGGATCTACCGAAGATTTTCACTCTGGTAGACAACGAAAAATACAAAGACAAGCAGGAAAAATTCGTCAAAAAGTATGAGTAACTGCTCGCTTTGACAGGACGGGGACGTGAACGTCCCCATCTGACTGTACCTTACCTTGTTTCTCCTATTTGGTTTTGGCTTTAGCCTTTCCTGCGGTCCTTGCCTTTGAGACCGTTTTCTTCTTCGGTCTGTGTTCAAGCACCAGACCTTTACCTTCTTTTAAGGCCTGATTGATGGCGCGCTGTTCTTTTCGCTCGCGCTTTGACTCGGCATGAGCCCACATACGTTCATTGGCCTTCTGCTTGCGCTCTGCTCTCATCTGCGACTGGGTAAGGCGCTTCTGCGCAGGTTTCTCATTGGCATAAGGGTTGACGCCTTCACGAAATTCCATAATCAGTGGGGTACCGATAATCTCCAGAGCATCTCTGAAGCAGTTGATAAGATATCTTCTGTAGGAATCAGGAAGTTTTGAGACCTTATTGCCATGAATAATGATACGCGGCGGGTTGTAACCGCCGGCATGGGCATATTTCAGTTTAATCCTGCGTCCGGCGTAAATAGGCGGCTCATGTTCCTGTATTGCTCCCTGAAGAATGCGGTTAAGCAATGAGGAGGAATTTCTTCTGGTGGCAGAAGCATAGGCTTCATCAATGGACTCAAAGAGATTTCCCACCCCGGTACCGTGCAGGGCGGAGATGAAATGTACTCTGGCAAAATCGACAAAGCCAAGGCGCAAATTGAGTTCTTCCTTGATCTCATCCTTAAGCGCAATATCAAGGCCATCCCACTTGTTGACCGCGACCACCAGCGATCGTCCTGAATCGATAATGAAGCTCAGCAATGACAGATCCTGATCGGTTATATGATTACGGGCATCAATGACCAGCAGGGCAACATTACAGTCCTCAATAGCCTTGAGGGTTTTAACGATGGAGAATTTTTCAATTGCCTCAGAGACCTTACGACGCTTACGCACCCCGGCGGTATCTATCACTATATATTTCCTGTCATTGCGCTCAAGCGGAATATAAATAGAATCTCTAGTAGTTCCAGGGAAATCGGCCACAATAACACGTTCCTCACCAAGCAGACGGTTGGTCAGAGTTGATTTACCGACATTTGGCTTGCCTACAATGGCGAATTTAACAGGCAAATCAGCAAACGGCTGGTGAGATTGCTCTGACTCAGCGATAGCCTCGCTCTCTCCTTCCCCGTGCTGTCTGGCACGATTGGCTTCACGGAAGGCATGCCAGTCAAAACCACCGCCTTCCTTATCTGCAGGAACATTTTCAAGAAAGTCGTACCCCTCTTCCCACTGGCTTGTCTCTTTGGACCACGGACGTTCAGCCTCAGGTTCTTCAGGCAGATCGCTTGGTAAAGGACCTTCTTCACGCAGCAGCGGCGCAACAACCTCCTCAAGCAGCACCTGAACACCACGACCATGAACAACCGCAGTGGTATATACTTCGCCTAGTCCTAACGCATAAAACTCAGCGCCGGCAGTTTCCGGATCAAGACCATCTACCTTATTGGCAACCACCGCCACCTTTTTGCCCGATCTTCTGATATAGTCGGCAACAGGATAGTCGCCAGGCATGATCCCTGCTCTGGCGTCTACCATGTAAAGAACGAGATCGCATTCATCAATGGCCAGTAATGCCTGTTTTGTCATCGATTCAGTCAAAGATTCGGGCTGCTCGGTGTTATCTTCGGCAATACCACCGGTATCAATCAGAATATACTCACGATCGTCATAAATAGCTCTTCCGTATTTACGATCGCGGGTTAATCCCGGAAAATCTGCAACCAGAGCATCCCTGGTCTTTGTTAGCCGGTTAAACAGTGTTGACTTACCCACATTAGGACAGCCTACAAGAGCTATAACTTTCATACTTTATTTCCGGAATTTTTAATCTTAAGAGTTGGAGATGGGGGCGGTCTGTACCGCCCCGGAGAAATGGATCAGATTACAGACCAAAACCAGAAGCTTTTTCCTTCTGTTGTTCTTCTGTAGGCTGAGCGTTCTGCTCAGCAGATGAAGTTGAACTATCGGACTGACCTGAGCTATCAGATTTTACACCAGGGACTAGACCAAAGCCAGAAACTTCTGCCCTACGTTCCTCTTCTGCCTTTTTGACCGCAGCCTCATACTCAGCCTTACGTCTCTCATACTCAGCCTTCTGGCGCAGATACTCGCGCTCCTGTGCAGCCTGAGCTCGTTCGCGAGCTTCAATTTCTCTGACAATCCTGTTTGCCTCGGCTCGACGTTCCTGCAGCTGTTCTGCCGTCAGAGCACCGATACCGTATATACCGCCCTGATTACCGAAATCAAGTCCGACTCCGGCAGCAGAGAGTTCCTGAGCCTGAGCCGTAAATTTGGCTCTGGCCATTCCTGACGGATCATAACGCAGACATTCAAGATCACCACCTGAGGTCTGTATCAGGATATCGCCACCGATCACCTTAGGGGCGGTGTAGATAGGCGTTCCATCAGTATCCAGTTTAGACTGGATACGACCGTCAGCAAGACTCAGGAAATAGATATAGCCCTGCAGATCGCCCACCACTACATAGTTGCCGTAGATTGCAGGTGCGGTAACATTTCTGTAGGTCAGCTGGGAGTTAGTCCAGATTTCATGATTATCCGCCCGGCTGATGCAGGAAATATGACCGTTATCTTCAGTAATGACAAACACATTGCTGTCGAAGGCCAGATCTTTGGAACTGCGATAGCCAAGTTTGCTCATCAGTGTCCTGGACTCAAGAGAAATATTCATAAAACCACTGTTATATGCCGTGGTATACATATTCTCTCCTAAAATCAACGGAGAGGAGGAAACATCAGCCACACGTTCAAGTTCGTTACTTCCTGACTTGTTACCCACCGTGATTTCAGAAACAACCGCGCCGTTTAACTGAGAAATAATCTGAACCCTACCGCTTGCCTGTCCCACAAAAATGTAGGAACTGCCGACTACTACCGGTTTTGACTGCACACGCAGACGCAGTTTATTGGAGGTGTCACCTGATACCCAGAGTCTTTCACCGCTTAGGACATCAAAGCAGAACAGTCTGCCCACGGAATCAAGAACAAAGAGTCTGCTGCCGTCTACAGAAAAGGCCGGAGAGGTTACAATCTCGTTTTCCAGATATTTCTTCCACTGCAGTTTTCCAGTGGCAGAATCGAGGACATAAATGTAACCGTTCTCTGAACCTACTGACACTTTTGAGCCAAAGGCGGACACGCCCCCTGACAGACGTGCGGATCGACGATCATTGTTTTCGTCCTCAGCGTCAAGATCGGCTGTCCACTGCTTGGTACCGGACTGCGCATTAATAGAGAACACCGCCCCGTTTCTTGAGGCTGCATAAATATTTGAACCTGACACGGCAGGAGAGAGCGACGAGTAGTACTTGTCGGAGCCACCCACTGATGTAGACCAGACTTCAGAAACGCCAAGCTTATTGGCAATTTCCGGAGCCTCTACAGGTTCGAACAAATCTTTATTCCCCGAACACCCACCCAGGGAAAGCATAATAAACGGCACACAAAGCACCAGTTTCTTTCCGATCATCGACCTATTACCTTTGTTTGAAGAAAGAGAAAGCAAAATCAGCGGACTTCACCGCGTCTTTTGGCAATCTCCGTATTATTTTTATCCGCAATCATATAGGCTGGTTCATCACCTGCCTTGATTACATTATCAAATTTCATCTGTAAAAGAGCATTAATAGGAACTTTTCTCTCAACAGAAATATCAAGGGCTTTCTTATAGGCATCGTGAGCGCCCTGGCGATCGCCTTTGGCAAGTAGAATATCGCCTTCAGTTTCGCTACGCTCAATAAGGTAAGCCTCATCCTTTATTGCAGAGAGACTTTTCAAGGCTCCCTCAAAATCCTTGTTCTGAGCTTTTACTTTGGCCTCAGAGAGCTGTGCAACCGGCACCACCAGCTCACCACCATGCTGACGGGCAAAGTCGATATGCTTCAAAGCCTCGTCATACTTGCCTTCAGTTGCGCTTTTTGTGGCAAGATCCAAAGAAAGCAGTGAGCCGTAGAGGTCCTCATGCTCGGCAATGAACTTTTCGGCATCAGCAACAGCATTGTCGTTCTTCATCTGAAGTTTGGTCTGAATCTGATACAGCGTATAAGCCTGCTGCTGTGCCTGCTCAAGCTGATAGGACTGCCACTGACGATAGCCCAAAAGTCCGGCAATCGCAATTACCACACCAAAGGTAATCGGCTTCCAGTATTCATGCCACCAGGCGCGGACAACTTGCTCTCTCTCGTGGTCGTCTGTTAAAACATCCATTTTTATCTCTTCTTTTTATTTACAGTTTTTGTTATTGCAGAAAATATCCCGTATAAAGGCTACTGCCTCATCATATGAATACTCACGCTGACCATTTTCCTCATTCTTGAGGTCTTTTATTGTAACTGAATTATTGGCAATTTCATTATCACCAAGAATTACCGCCAGACGTGCACCTAATTTATCGGCACGCTTGAACTGTTTTTTGAAGCTGCCACCGCCGCAGTGATTCATGATCCGCAGTCCAGGCAGACTATCACGCAGGCTACGACACAAGGAGGCCTGCTGCAGTTCAATACCGTCTCCTGCTCCTACAACATAAACATCAACATCACCTCTCGGGGTCAGTTTGCCTAATGTCGTAAGCAGCAGAATCAGTCGCTCAAGACCGATACCAAAACCAACAGCAGGGCACGCTGTACCGCCAAGCTGTTCCACAAGACCGTCATAGCGACCTCCGCCACAGACTGTTCCCTGTGCTCCGAGTGCTGTGGTAACCCACTCAAAAACCGTAAGATTGTAATAATCAAGACCTCTGACCAGCCTGTTGTTTATTTCATACCTGATCCCGGCTTCTCTTAAAAAGGTCAGCAGTGATTCGAAGTGATCGCGTGTTTCCTGACCAAAATATTCGTTAAGTTTAGGCGCATTCTTTAAAAGTTCACCTACACGCTCATCTTTTGAATCAAGCACCCGCAGCGGATTGGTATGCATTCTGCGTCTGGAATCCTCATCAAGCTCGTCCTGATGAGCCTCGAGAAATTTAACTAGACTGCCCCGATAGGCGGCGCGCTCAGCAGCAGAACCTAACGAATTAATCTGTAGGGTTAATTCTTTTTCAATACCCAGTTTCTTCCACAGCTGCGCCGTCATGGTAATCAGTTCGGCGTCAATATCAGGTCCCCTAAGACCGAAAACCTCCACCCCCATCTGGTGGAACTGACGATAACGCCCCTTCTGAGGACGTTCGTGACGGAACATCGGTCCCATGTACCACAGACGCTGTTCCTGATTGTAGATAAGATTATGCTCAAGGCAGGCTCGCACACATCCTGCCGTTCCCTCAGGACGCAGTGACAACACGTCGCCTGAGCGGTCCTCGAAGGTGTACATTTCCTTTTCGACAACATCGGTAACTTCACCGATTGCCCGACAGAAAAGAGAGGTCTTCTCCACAATCGGCATACGCACTTCGCTGTAGCCGTATGAAGAAATCGTACTACGTAAAATCTGTTCAACCTGCTGCCATACCGATGTATCTTCAGGAAGCAGATCATTCATGCCTCTGATGGCCTGAACCGACAAACCCATTTTATTTATTTCCTTGAATTTTAATAATATTACTGTTAATTCTGGTTATCTTCTCACGGACACGTTTTTCCAGAACCTCAAGAACATCTTCGACTGCGATTTTACCCTGAAGTTCACCGTCCTCGTATATAAGACACCTGCCGTTTTTTCCGCCGCAGACAGCAAGATCAGCACGCAGTGCCTCACCCGGACCGTTAACCACGCAGCCCATCACCGCAAGTTTTAGAGGGGCTGTGATATCCGCCAGTCTATCCTCAAGTTCTCGTACTGTGCTTACCACATCAATGCCGCGTCTTGCACAGGTCGGGCAGGCTACCACATCCACGCCGCGGGTGCGCAGATGCATGCTTTTGAGAATCGCCCAGCCGACCTTGACCTCCTCAACAGGATCAGCGGCCAGGGAAACACGAATAGTATCACCAATCCCCTCGCGCAGAAGCCAACTGATACCGATTGAAGAGAGTACTGTGCCACCGCGCAGTCCGCCGGCTTCGGTAATACCAAGATGGAGTGGCGCATCAGTCTTCCTGGCGAGAAGTTCATAGGAGGCCACGCAGAGATTGAGTTCCGAGGCCTTCACCGAAAAGGCATAATCCGAGAAATCATGCTCCTCAAGAACTTCGGCAGCACGCATTGCCGCTTCAACCATGGCCTCAGGAGTCGGATCTTTGTACTTTTCAAGCAGATCCTTATCCAATGAACCTGAATTAACACCGACACGTATGGGCAAACCATAGTCCCTGGCAGCCTGACAGACTGCCTCGATACGCTCGGCTGAACCGATATTGCCAGGGTTGATGCGCAGGGCACTGGCCCCGTTCTGCGCACAGGCGATGGCAATTCTGTAGTCGAAATGAATATCGGCAACCAGCGGAACAGGTGAACTCTTACAGATACGTCCAAAACTCTGTGCCGCCTCCAAAGACGGAACCGAAACTCTAACTATGTCGGCACCGGCATCTGAGAGAGCCCTGATCTGACCGAGAGTCGCCTCCTCATCCAGAGTATCTGTTGAGGTCATACTCTGCACCGAAATCGGAGCATCTCCGCCGATTTTTACACCACCGACGTTAATCTGTCTGCTCTTACGTCTTGGTGCCGCACTATTTTGCCATTCCATCACTGTTCTCTTGCTTAACGGGTAGGTAAAGTATAGGTAATCTGCTTCTGCGCAGGAACATTTACTCTGCCGCCCATATAATTTACGGTAACCTGAGCGCTGTCAGAAACACTGACCTTAAGAGGAGGAATACCAGTCACCGTTACCTTGTCGCCACTCTTGTAACTGCCACTTGCCAAAGTTTTGCCGCGACTGTCGGTAATTTTCAGTGCCACAGGACCGTTAACTCTGACAGTTACCGTGTTCAATGATGCCAGACCGTCACGATTGACAATCTTCACAGAAGAACTGACATCCTTCAGATTTGCCGCCAGAGTCTTAGGCGACTCATCATTCGTTTTCTTATCGGTACCGGTATTACTGTTATCAGTCCCTTTTGGTTCATTCTGAGCGACGGACTCTTTTGCTGCGGCCAGATCATTCTGCGCAGAACTGCTCTTGTCCGCATCATTCTTGGAAACTGAATTACGACTGTCAGGTTTGGTATTCTGCGCCTGTTCATTCCGCACTTCTCTCCTGCCTTGTCTTGAGGATTCTGCGGTAGTCAGCACGGTCGTTCTTTCCGTCTGACTTCTGCTCTGATTTCCCGCAGCAGAAGAGTTTTCTTTAGGCATTTCATTCACGATGTCGTTGGTGCCAAGTTCGGCAGCCTGACGACGGGCCCGCAGGGTATTCTCATCCACTGGAGTTCTCTGCGATACGACTTGTTCTTCAATCTTCTCAGACTTTGCCGTTTCATCAGCAGCATTGCGGCTTTCCACTTTGAGATTTTCTTTATCAAGTACTAGACTGCCATCATTCTGCAACTGTGTATCCGTCGTCTCTCCCACTATCAGCGCTCCTGAATCGGAGTTTGAAGACGATCTGCTACTCAAGGTCCACCAGGTTACCGCACCAACCGCCAACAGGACGATAATGCTGATAACCAGCCAGCCGTGGCCTCCCTCTTCATGCGGCTGACTGTTTTTTGCACTCGCCTCAACAGCCTCTTCCACATTACGACGGTAAAGTTTCAACAGTGTCGCCGCATCAACATTCACCAGTTCAGCGTAGGCGGTAATATGAGCACTGGCAAACGGCACGGCGGTAGGCTGATTGAGACGGTCGTGCTCAATATCGCTGACAGTGTTTACCCTAAGTTTCAGGCAGGTGGCCACCTCACGCTGACTCATGCCCAGCATTTCCCTGGCATGTTTGAGGATAGCTCCTGGCATGTTAGGAACCTCGTCCTCACGCAGACTAGGTTTGATAGGTACAAAATCAGGATCATCAGAAATCTTTGGCAAATCATCGCTCACCGCACTTTCATTAGTGCTATGTGACGCACTGTTCTCGTCCTGTTCTTGGACAGGATCGCTTAATTCATCGTGTGAAGCATTGCCAATCGGATTCAGGCCTAGACTGTTATCGAGTTTTTCATCCGCGACTGATACCGGAGTTTCCTCTTTCTGAGACAGGGCATCAAAACTTGGCTCCTGCTGCTCAGATACAGCAGTAACATCCTGTTCTGTACCAATGTCGCTAAGTCGCGGCTCCTGATAGCCACGAACCAGTTCTTTTAATGATTCATTCCTATGAGACCTGTTTCTAAGTCCTTTGAGTCGTTTACTGCTCATTTTTACCCTGTCCGTAAATTATCTTCTCGTTGAAGCAATTTCTTGCTCATGCATTCTGTTTTTGACCTGCCCGGCAAGTTGCCCGCAGGCGGCGGATATATCATCCCCCCTGGTTGAACGTTTCATTACGGTAAAACCTTGATCAAGCAGGGTTCTGTAAAACTTTTCAACGCGGTTACCGCTCGGTCTGCGATAAGGAGAATCCTCGTGAGGATTAAACGGAATAAGGTTAATCTTACAGGGCAGCTCTCTTAAAAGCGAGGCAAGTTCCGCGGCCTGCTCAAGACCATCATTTATCCCATCAAGAAGAACATATTCAATGGTAACCCGTCCGCAGTTGGCATTGGAAGCATCAATATAATGTCGTACTGCGGTAAGCACCTCATCGATTGGATACTTCTGATTTATCGGTACCAGTTTATTGCGTAATTCGTCATTCGGCGCATGTAGAGACAAGGCCAGAGCTACATCGACCTTGCCGGCAATCTTCTCGATGATAGGGGCAACTCCAGATGTTGAAATGGTCACCCTTCTTTTGGACAGCGCAAAGGCATAGTCAGACAGAAGGATCTCAGTCGCGGCTACCACATTCTTAAGATTCAGCAGCGGTTCACCCATGCCCATCATCACCACATTTGAGATTGGTTTATATTCTTCATTATTGCTAAAACCGACTATTGTTTCAGCCCGAAACACCTGACCTATTATCTCACTTAAGGTCAGATTGCGGTTGAAACCGCCTTGTCCGGTTCGGCAGAAAGCGCATTTTACAGGACAGCCCACCTGCGTGGAAATGCATAAGGTATTGCGTGACTCCTCAGGTATAAATACAGACTCAACTAACTGACCATCACCAATATCAAGAGCCCACTTAATGGTACCGTCAGCAGAGCGCTGCTCCGAGACAATCTCAGGAGCTGCTATCCTTGCCTTTTCCTGCAGTTTTACCCGCAGATCCTTGCGCAGGTTGGTCATTTCGGCAAAGTCTGTGACCCCGAACTGGTAAATCCAGCGTAACAGCTGTTGAGAGCGGAATGGTTTTTCTCCTAGACTTACAAAAAATTCGGTCATTTCCTTAGGAGAAAGATCCATTAAATTCACTTTATTCTCAGTCATACCCACTCTCAAATTCTATCAACTCAAATTACGACATTATACCGCAAACCTGATCACAGCCATAATCTACCTCTTTTTGAAAAGAAAATACTGTAATCACGTCCGGTTAATAAAGGTCTGGGTTACGACTTCGGTTCTTTTAGCGCTTCGCCGGTTTTAAGCAGATGATCGACAAAGGCCGGAACGGTCTCCGAGGCCTTGCCATACAGTCCCCAGTCGAAATTAGACACCACCGCACTTTGCTCGAGATTGAACTCGATACAGGTCGCACCTTGAGATCTGGCATACTGACTAAAGCCTGCAGCAGGATAGACCACACCTGAAGTTCCTATGGACATAAAAAGAGAACATTTTGACAAAAGCTGCTCAATCTCATCCATAAAATACGGCATTTCACCGAACCAGACGATGTCAGGACGCATATGACCTCGACTGTTGCAGTTCTCACATACCGTATCCACCGAACTCTCACCGGCAAAAGCATAGGAGGCATGACATTTTTCACAGAGAATACTCATCAGCTCACCGTGCATATGAATGACCTGCTCAGAAAGAGCTTTTTCATGCAGATTGTCAATATTCTGAGTAACGATGCTAACCTTACCCGCATGGGTCTTGGGCCATTCTTTTTGCAGTCTGGTCAAAGCCAGATGGGCGGCATTAGGCTGTTTATCGGCAAGACTCAGTCTCATTTTGTTATAAAAATCATGAACCTTTTTCTTGTCCCGCACAAATCCGTCATAGGTTGCAACATCTTCAACCCGTTCCTGCTCCCAAAGTCCGGTTTCCGAACGAAAGACCGGGATGCCGGATTCTGCTGAAATACCGGCTCCGGTCAAGATCACAATATTGTCAAACATGTACTTCAGTCTCCATATTTTGCAAGCCAAGTGGCAATTGCATAGATTGTAGCGCCGGTCGGTCCCTCACAAAGAAATGGTGATCCTGAAGGCAAATAGGCCGAGGAGAGGTCAAGATGAATCCAGGGAATCTTTTTACCGACAAAACTTTCTAAAAATGCCGCAGCAACACTGGCGCCAGGAGCCCCCTCGCCGGATCCAGAGTTGGCAAGATCTGCCCGGCGGGATTTTAGGAAGCGCTTGTATTCAGAGGAGAATGGCAACTGCCAGATTTTTTCACCGGTCTTTTCAAAGGCCTTTATAAAATTCACCGGGATCTTGTTGTCTCTGGTAAAGAAAGCGCACATATCACGCCCTAAGGCAACCTTTGCCGCTCCGGTCAGCGTTGCCGCATCAACAATAAATTTTGCTCTGCTGCGTGTCGCGGCAATAAGAGCATCAGCCAGGACCAGGCGTCCCTCCGCATCGGTGTTGGTAATCTCCACTGTAAGACCGTTGTCGTAGTGAATCAGATCACCAGGTACCATCGCCTTGCCGGAGAGCATATTCTCCGAACAGGCCAGATAGAGTCGGACATGTCTTTTCAGTCCCATTTTTATGGCCAGAATCAATGCCCCCGCCAGATTAACCACGGCGGTCTTGTCAGTACGCATGGTGTCCATATAATGACCGGGCTTTATATTGTAGCCGCCACTGTCAAAGGTAATGCCCTTGCCGACCAGCGCCACATCAGGAGCGCTGTTGAGTGACTTTTTATCTGGAGCATAGTCAATAACCCCAAGACAGGGACTTTCTGCACTGCCCTGTCCTACCGTAAGCAGCCCCTGAAATTTTGAGAAGTCCTCATCCTCACTGCTCAGGAGTTTAAAGGTACAGACGCCCCTCTCCTTCTGCACCGTCTCTCTGACGTATCCGAATATCCTGTCTACGAGTCCCTTAGGAGTTGAGACCTTTGAATCGGTATCGGCAAGTGCTCTGAATTTTGCCACCGTTTCAAATATCATGCTAATAAGTTCAAGTTCTTTTTTCTTTAACGCAAATGCCACCTTAATGTCGTGGATCCCGTCATAAAGAGCGGTAGCAAACCAGTAAGCAGCAAGTTCACCGAGTTTTGCCCCCTTAAGGGAAACGCTTAGACTGAATACCCCTAGTCCTGCCATTCTTCTGGCCGCTTTTTGTATGCTCTCAAGAGAAAAATCACTCACAAAAACAGTATAGCCGTCCTCATGCGGGACCATTTGTGTATCCTCGCTGTAAGGAGGTTTGGCTTTGCCCTTTGCCAGAACCACATTACAGAGTTTTTCATGAACCTCATCCTGACTAAAAAAAGAAAACTTCGCCATGCTCTTCACCTCATTAAAGACTATTTTTGCAGTTGCATAACCGCTCTGCTGATATCAGCAATCGCCCGATCTATTTCCCCTGCGGTGGTAAATCTGCCTAAGGAAAGACGTAGAGAGGCTCTGGCCACCTCATCGTCAAGTCCTATACCTGTAAGAATATAAGACGGTTTAAGATCTGAAGAAGCACACGCAGAACCGGTTGAACAGGCCACATCCCTTAAGGATGGCAGCAGTTTCCGACCATCAATCCTTGTGAAACTAACCGATAGAATCCCTGGGACATGATGCTGCTTACTGCCATTGAAGATAATGCCGGGCAAAGGGGCAAGACCTGCTATCAGCCGTTCTCTGAGTTCATTCATTCTGCGCGCATCGCTCGGACCTTCATGGCACAGTATCTCAAAGGCCTTGCCCATGCCCACGACCTCGTGTGTCGCCACTGTTCCCCCGCGCAGTCCCCGTTCCTGACCTCCGCCAAAAATACAGGCCGCAAGAGGCACGTTAGCAGAGCGTTTGATATATAATGCCCCAACTCCCTTAGGACCACAGACTTTTTCTGAGGTCAGAGAAGCCATTGAGACGTCACTGTGCGCAAAATCTGTGGTTACGTATCCTGCGCTCTGCGCCGTATCCGTATGAAAAAAAGCGCCTCTCTGAATGCAAAATGAGGACAGTGCGTGTATATCGGTTACCGAACCTAATACACTGTTTGCCTGAGCAATTGAGACTAAAAAAACATCATCATCAAAATGCTCCTGCAGCAGATTGACATCCACCGTGCCATCTTTTAAAGGCTGCAGATAAGTTACTCTGTATCCTTCCTTCTCAAGTTCAGCACAAGCTTCTAAAACAGCCTTGTGTTCTATGGATGCGGTAATGATATGGCGACGCCGGTCTCCTTTCTGAGCAAGTCCCTTGGCTAGTCCGAATATGGCCAGATTATTGCTCTCTGTCGCTCCGGAGGTAAAGATGATTTCCAGCGGAGAAACACCGATAAGTTCGGCAACCTGGGCACGAGCCGTCTCCACCGCCTCGGCAGCCTCCCAGCCGTAAACATGATCCTTGGCATGAGGATTGGCAAAAGTTCCCTCAATTGACAGACAATCTACCATTGCCTTTATTACTCTTGGATCAGTTGGGGTCGCGGCGGCATAATCTAAATATACCGGTTTTTTACTTGCTGACATAAAATGAATTCTCTACTACTTCCATTAGTAACGATCTTAAGAACAGGTCTTCGCAGAGCAGCCCAAACTTACTCTGAACTTCACACCTGTTTAAACAGAGTGATTTGACGCTTACCTGCAGCACCGTTGAAGACACAGCCAATCTTTATAAGTTCACGCCCACCTAGGTTTTCTGTGCCGTACTCTTTGTCCTCTATCTGTTTTACTGCTTCCTGCAGAAGAGCTTCACTGTTTTTGCCGTCAGAGGAGAACTTAAGTTCGATAACCACTCGGCGGTTCTTAAGATTGATAAGCAGGTCAGAGCGACCTTTGCAGTTGTGCTGCTCTGCTCTGACATCAAGTTTAAGTCCCACAAGATACATCAAAAGCAGTGACCGCAGTACCGCTTCACTCTCCACAGGATACTGGTCATAAGGAATAGTTGAGAGCACACTGTTTAAATGACCTACTATTTTCTCAACCGTACCCTGGGCAAGTATGTCATCACCGTCATAGAAAGAGGCAAGTGAGTCAGGATTAAAAAATTTGGTAGTTAAAAGCGCATTTAAGGCTGAAGATACTTCCCTGTTGGCAGTGCCGAGTTTTACTTTCTTAGGAAAGTTTATTGCAGATTTTAAGGTCAGATACCCGGTCTGACACATCAGTACATTCTCATCCATGGTAGGAAGAGTAGTTGGATTCATAAAACTGTTGTAACTGATGTCAATCTCTGCATTCTGAAACTTTTCAAGATTTACCTTGTGTGATTCAAGATAGTTCTTAAGAATCGACGGTACTCCTCCGGCCTCATACCAGTAGTCACCAAATCTTAACATTCTGTTTTCTGACAGTTCCTGCAGGAAATTATTTACTGAGTAGGTAGAGAACACCTTATTCATATTCAGTTCATCAAAGCAGTAACCGTCATACTGCTCAGCCATACGGTCCAAAAGATTTTCTATTTCCTCATCAGTAACCTCACCTGGTTCCTTGTGCAGCTCATAGGCCACACCGAGTTTGAGATAGTCAATATAGAAATGCTTTATCTCATCGCGGGTAAATCCTATCATCTGCGAGTAGGCATGTCTGTAACTTAGATCCTTTATGTCAGAGCCTACCGAAAAGATGGAGACATCCTTAAGTCTTGTGACCCCAGTGATGGCGAGGAACCTTATCTGTTTTTTGCCTTTTAAGGTCGCATAAAATTCACGGATGCAGGTACGAAACTGCTCGTAAAGTTCAGGATTGTTGATATTGGCAGAGAGCTGACAGTCATATTCGTCAATAAGCAGAACTATCTGCTGTCCGTCAGGCATGGCATCAAAAAGATTTGCTATGTAGCCATTTGGAGTTTTATCTTCAAGAACATTTTCTATACCCTGTTTTCTGGCAAACCTGTAGATTGCAGTACACAGAAGACGTTTAAACTCGGTTACATCTGAGGTTGTATATTCAAGAAAGTTAAGATGCAGTACAGGATATTTATCCTGTTTCCACTTATCGTAAATAAAGGTTCCCTTGAAGTAAGGGTCAACACCTTTTGCAAAGAGAGTGCCGATAGTGTTTAAGGTCAGGGATTTGCCGAATCTGCGAGGACGGGAGATAAAAACACGCTCATTGTTTTCAATGAGATTATAGATATACTCAGTCTTGTCGATGTAGATATAATCACCTTGACTGAAATTTTCGATGTTTTCTGATGAGGCTATTTTTTTCATAACCGGCAACTCCTACTAATGGAAGCATTATAGCAAACAGTAAGGTTTTGAAATTGCATGTCCAAAGACTGCCAAGACCAACTACGCTACCTGAGTAGCATTACCATATGCTCAAAAAAGCAGGAACGTTTTTTTGACGGGTAGGAAAAGAATTACCGCCCTCATTCACGTATATGGGATATAGCCAAATCAAAGACCTTCTTGACATGCTCGTCGTTTAAAGCATAAAAAGCCCTCTTCCCATCACGCTTTACCTTAACGAGCTTATTCAGTCGCAGATAACTTAGCTGGTGAGAAAGAGCAGAGGTACTAAGTCCTAAGAGAGTAGCGAGGTCGGAAACACACATCCATTCATGAATCTGCAGGGCATTGACGATGCAAATCCTCGTAGGGTCAGCAAGAGCTTTAAAAAATTCCGCTGTTACCTCCACGTCATCTTCATCGAGCATCTCATCACGAACAGCATCAAGGTCTATACGTTCAGGATATAACTCCGTATCTTCAGGTTCTTCCATTGCTCACCATATTACCGTCGAATAAAACAGAAGCAGGTACTATCCTACAACAGCCAAAAGACAGGAGAGCGACAACACCACACTTCTGAAAAAGAGTGTTTAAAATCTCGGCACAATGTTCTGCGGGTAGACAAACTTTCTCACCTCGTATTTTCTTTCAAGAAATCTGATTTCCTGATGCGCATAACGGTACTCTAGAAAACCGTAACGATGCGTTGACAAAGACAGCAGATAATAATCATAGGCCAGTTTATCCATCCCCTCCATCCGCTTCTTTTTGCCCAGATAGAAATAGCCCTCACAAAGGTGTTCCGCCATCAGATCAGGCTTGTCACGATAAGTCTTTGTGCCGTTAAAAAACTTTTGCTCTGACAGAGTGCCAAGATACAGTCTGACCAGATTAAAGCCCCAGTTATCCTCTTTGGCTTTGTCACTGGCCTCCTGATAACGCTGCTGCAGTCTGGTCCTGGCATAAAATGAGTTTTCCAGTTCACTCTCAGCAATATAGAGCCAGAGCATGATGTAGGGGTCATTTTTGTTATTGTTGTAGAAAAGTAGCATATCAGCTACAGCAAGTTTGTAGCGACCGGCATAGTAAAGAGTGATACCGCGGTTGAAATTTACGTAATAATCTTTTGGATTGAGTTCTTCTGCCGCACCAAAAGCATCACAGGCCTCCTGATATCTTCCATCTGAAGAGAAATAAATACCTACAAAGTTATAAGGGGCAGCAAAATCCGCTTTTTCCGCCAGAGAATTGGAAAACATTGTCCTCGCTGTTCCTTCAAGACCCAGTCTGTCGTAGACGATGCCCAACTCATAGAATATCTCTGCTCTGTCTTTATTGGTGGTAGCCTTGGTATCTAGCATCTCAGACAGTTTCATCAGAATGATCTGATCTCTCTCTGTAGACTCAATCGAAGGCTCAGGCAAGACAATATATTCTGCAGGAACAGCAAACGGTCCTAGCAGGTCAGTTTTCTCAGACGGGGAGACTCCGCCGTCAAAAACAGCACAGCCAGTGAACAGCACTATAGAAAAAACAAGGCCCAGGCCTGCTGCGAGGCGGTGAGCCCTGAGACTATTGAAATACACCATTAAGAACCGTCAGTCCATGGTCTCCATGCCATCGGTCTCTTTCTTCTCTATCTTCTTCGGGACCAAATTTACCCTCTTGATACCGAGGATCAGGGCCCATGTTGAAGCCACATAAATTGAAGAAATAGTGCCGAAAATGATACCAACAAACAAGGCTAAGGCAAAGCCGTAAATCATCTCACCGCCGAAAATCAGCAGCGACACAACCGTAATCAGGGTGGTTCCTGAGGTAATTATGGTTCTTGCCAGAGTCTGGGTCAAGGAAACGTCAAACAGGTTTTCCATCGAAGTACTGCGCGACAGTTTCGTCGCATTCTCACGGATACGGTCAAACACAACGATCTTGTCGTTGAGAGAATATCCCACCACCGTCAGCACAGAGGCCAGCACGGTCAGATCATATTCAATCAGGAAGAAGGAGAACACTCCCATTACCACGATGACATCGTAGGTTAAGGAAATCACAGCGCCTGTGGCCATTCTCCACTCAAAACGGAAGGCAATATAAGCCAGAATGGCAATCAGCGAGACAACAATAGCGAGAATACCACTCTGAACAAGTTCTTCACCTACAGCAGGTCCCACATACTCAGAACGTGAGAGTTTCACATTTTCATCTATTGATCTCGAGGCTCTCATAACCTTATTGGTTACTGACTGCTGATCAAGACCTTCCTTAGGCGCCACACGGACCACAACGTCCTTTGCAGTACCAAAATGCTGCGTGGCTCCTTCGATACCTTCAGCCGCATACGCATCGCGAACCTGTTCAAGATCGATATTCTGCGGAAACTCTGTCTCCACCACTATACCGCCGGTAAAGTCCAGACCCCAGTTAAGTCCCCTGACACACATCGAGACAATGCTTGCAACAACCATGGCCACACAGACAATCTCTACTAGGCCCTTGATTCTCATGAACGGGATAACTGTTCCCGACTTAATAAACTGAATCATGCTTGTCTCCTAAATGCTAAGGCGCTTGAGGTTACGACCGCCCCAAACCACATTAACAATGGCGCGGCAAGCAGTTACTGCGGTAAACATGGAACTTGCCAGTCCAATCATAAGTACCAAAGCAAAGCCTTTGACAGAACCTGTACCGACCATAAACAGAATCAGCGCGGTTATAAAGGTGGTTATGTTCGAGTCAGCAATGGTAACAAATGCTCGGGCATAACCCTCGTGAATCGCCAGCTGCACGCTACGTCCTGCAAGCAGTTCCTCACGAATACGCTCATATATGAGCACATTCGCATCAACAGCCATACCAAGCGTCAGCACAATACCTGCAATACCTGGCAGCGTCATGGTGGCCCCTGGGATCAGTGACATTACACCAACCAGCAGCACCAGGTTAAAGATCAGCGCCAGATCGGCAATCAGACCAAAGCCTTTATAGTAGAGAACCATGAAGATAATCAGGAATACCAGACCATAGATCATGGCTTTCAAACCGTTATCAATATTCTGCTGACCAAGTGACGGGCCTATGGTCCTTTCTTCGACAATCTGAATTGGGGCAATCAGAGCGCCGGCACGAAGCAGCAGAGCAAGGTTATGGGCTTCCTTTACGGAATCAATGCCAGTAATACGGAAACTTGAGCCCAAACGGGTCTGAATAGTGGCCACATTGATAATCTGCTCAACCTTCTTGAACTTAGGCTTGTAATCCTTATCTCCTGACTTCGGTGCATTCGGGTCATCATCTACGACCACCTTGTATTCAATGAAGTTAGTCGCCATCGGCTTACCAACATTATCTTTAGTGAAGTTGGACATAATGCTGCCGCCGCGTGAGTCAAGACTGATATTAACCTGCGGTCTGCCATTCTCGTCAGTGCTTGAATTAGCATCAACGATATGATCACCGGTCAGAATTACCTGCTTCTGAACTACTACAGGATAGTTTCTAGAATCATAGATAACCTCATCACCGGCAGGAACATGTCCCTCTGCTGCCGCAGAAACGTCCGCATTACCATCCACCAGTCTGAATTCAAGCGTCGCCGTAGCACCTAAAATTTCCTTGGCTCGGGCTGTATCCTGAATACCAGGCAGTTCAACAACCACACGATCGGCACCCTGTCTCTGCACCAGAGGTTCTGAAACACCCAGTTCGTTTACACGGTTACGGATAATGTTAATGTTCTGATCAACCGCGTTTGTTCTGATATCAGAAAGTTTCTTGGCAGTCATCTGCGCTATCAGCAGGAATTTGTCATCCTGATCGATGGACTGAAAGGTAAAGTCCTGATGAGACTTTTTCAGAGCAGCCATGGCCTGATCACGGGTCTGTGCATCGCGGAAACTGACCTCAATATGATCACCTTCGGACTTGGCGCCGGAAAGACGCAGATCCTTGTTGCGTAATTCCGTACGGAAATCGTTAACCAGCTGGGTACGCATTTTTTTCATGGCTTCGTCCATGTCAACTTCCATCAGGAAGTGCACACCGCCACGCAGGTCAAGACCAAGTTTCAGTGGGTGCATGCCCAAAGAACGCATCCAGGCAGGTGTCGCCGGAGCAAGGTTCAGTGCGGTAACATAATTGTCGCCTAACTCCTTGCTGACCACTTCCTTAGCCTGAAGCTGATTTTCAGTAGATTTAAAACGAATCAACAGCTGACCGTTTTCCAAGGTGTAGTCACCGGCAATGTTCTTGTTGTCAAGAACAGCTTTGATACGGTCGCTGGTGGCCGCATCAATTTCCAGTCCTCTAGTACCGGAAATCTGTAGCGCCGGGTCTTCACCGTAAAGATTTGGCAGAGCGTAGAAAAAACCGATGGCAATCAGAAGAACCACCAGGATATTTTTCCACAGAGGGAATTTATTCAACATTTGACTTGCATTCGCTGATAAAAATCACATGCCGCACAGTCACGGCATTTATAAAATTACTTCTTGCTGGACTTCTCAATGGTCACTGCTTCAAGGGTGCCCTTTGGAAGAACCGCCACAATGTAATTGCGCTTCATCTGCATCACAACATCATTGGCCACAGCAATCAGAACATATTCCTTGTTATCAGGAAGTTTGGTGATCTTGCCGGCGATACCGCCGTTGGTAAGAACCTCATCACCAATAGCCAGATTATCAAGCAGCTTCTGCATTTCCTTACGCTTTCTTGAATTTGGGCGCATGATAAAGAAATAGACCGCAACCATACATACGGTCAGAACAACGATCATGCTGAAATCACCACCTGCAGCACCGGCAGGAGCGGCACCTTCGGCAAAAGCTGGAGAAATAATATTCATTTCCTTTTCCTGTAGTTTAAAGTTTATGAATTATGTTTTTGAAGGAATATACAGATAAAATCTTATAATTCCATATGTTAACAATAAAAAGTATTGTTAAGGCTAACTGTAACCTTTTACTAGCGCGCCTTAATATAACATATCTTTGGGCCTAACATACTTTTTTGAGAGATCGATCATTCTTTTCTCCTCTCAAACCTCTGATTTTTGCTGTCATATAGGTTCAGGTCCACCCCAGATCTTATAGAAATTCTTTGCAAACTGATCAAGGGTTCCCTCTTCGATAGCCTTTCTGATATCAGCCATGAAATGCTCATAGAACCACAGATTGTGCAGAGTGTTAAGATGAGCGCCCAGCATTTCTCCGCATTTATCCAAATGATGCAGATAGGCCTTGGTATAATTTCTGCAGGTATAACACTGGCACTGAGGATCAAGAGGCGAGGTATCAGCAGTATATTTGGCGTTTCTGATTTTCACTACCCCGGAGGAGGTGAACAGATGACCGTTTCTACCGTTACGCGAAGGCATCACACAATCAAACATATCTACTCCGTTGAGCACCCCCTGAAGGATATCCATTGGCGTACCAACTCCCATCAGATAGTGCGGCTTATCATCAGGCAGGATAGGTCCTAAATGGTTAAGTTCCCCATACATATCCTTCTTTGGTTCACCTACGGCAAGACCGCCGATTGCGTAACCGTCAAAACCAATATCCATAAGGCCCTGTAAGGACTTTTCTCTTAGTTCTTTATCGGTTCCGCCCTGAATAATGCCAAAAAGCGCATTCTTGTTGCCTAGGCGGTGAAACTCCTCCTTGCAGCGGGAGGCCCAGCGCAAAGACAGCTCCATAGCCCGCTTCATTTCCTCGCGCGGCGCAGGAAGACCGATGCATTCGTCAAACTGCATGACAATATCAGAGCCGAGATCATACTGCACCTGCATAGAGACCTCAGGAGACAGAAACAGTCTTGAGCCGTTGATGGGGTTCTGGAATTTCACGCCCTCTTCGGTTACCTTGCGCAGTCCCGAGAGCGAAAAGACCTGAAAACCACCTGAATCGGTAAGGATCGGTTTATGCCAGTTCATGAAATCATGAAGATCACCATGGGCTTTGACCACCTCAGTACCAGGCCGTAACCACAGATGAAAAGTGTTGCCAAGGAGAATGTCAGCACCAAGCTCCTCAATTTCATCAGGCTGCATGCCTTTTACAGTTCCTAGGGTACCAACTGGCATAAAGGCAGGAGTTCTGACCACTCCGCGCTCAAAAACCAGGCGTCCAAGTCTGGCACGCCCCTGTTTTTTCAGTACTTCAAATTTCACATCTTCTCCAACGCCGCTTATGCAGACGGCGGCAAATCATTTATGGCATTATTGTTTTTGGTAATAAACATGCAGTCTCCGTAACTGAAGAAATGGTAATGTTCTGCGACGGCATGTCTGTACGCATTCATGGTAGTCTTAAAACCGGCAAAAGCACTGACCAGCATAATCAGTGTCGATTCAGGCAGGTGGAAATTAGTAATGAGAGCATCGACGACCCGATAACTGATCCCCGGATAAATGAAAATTGAGGTATCGTTGGAAAAAGGCACAATTTCCTCTTTGGCCCCGATCTGAGACGCGTAAAGAGCCGCACTTTCCAGTGAGCGGACTGCAGTGGTTCCGACCGCAATCACTCTGTGACCGCTTTTATGTGTTTCAATTACCGCCCTGGCCACCTCTTCAGAAAGATGCACAAACTCGCTGTGCATGTGGTGGTCTTTAATGTCATCCTCTCGTACAGGCTGGAATGTTCCGGCACCGACATGCAGAGTGACAAATGCCTGCCTGACCCCCATCTCCTTTAATTGCGCAAGTTGTTCCTCATCAAAATGAAGACCGGCTGTTGGCGCTGCCACTGCGCCCGGATTTCTGCTGTAAACAGTCTGATAACGCTCACTGTCAAGTTTCTCATCAGGTCTGTCAATATAAGGAGGCAAAGGAATATGTCCTACAGCGTTGAGCACCTCAAGAATGGATCTGCCGTCTTTGGTGCTGATCTTAAACAGATCTCCTTGGCGTCCCTCAACGAGAAAACTTTCACCACCCTCAACAGTTATTTCACAGCCTTCCTTTGGGGCCTTGCTGGCGCGGATATGGCAGAGTGCGGATGACAAAGAGGTGATCCGCTCAATGAGGACCTCCACATTGCCGCCGGTATCCTTTTTACCGTACATACGTGCCGGAATAACCTTAGTATCGTTGAAAACCAGCAGATCCCCGCTGTGCAGATAATTCTTCAGTTCGTAGAAATGACGGTCCTCAAGAGTACCACTGTTACCATCCAGACATAACATTCTGCAGCCGGTGCGCTCTTCACTCGGATATATGGCAATCAGTTCTTTGGGCAGATCAAAATTAAAATCACTTCGTAACAATTTTGCGTCTCTTTTTTATCTGAATTCGTAAATTTGCGCTGTATTCTACCACGACAAAAACGCCACCTGCCAAGCACAGGTCAGTTTAAAAGATTTTTTACTGCAGAGTTTTTCTCACGCCGTCATCAGCCCAGGAAAAAATGCGTTTGAAAAGAGCACTTACCGCGCGGTTAAGTTCAGAGGCAGATTCAATTACAAAACTGTCCTCTATTATCTGCTGAATTGAATTTAACTTAATGCCGATAGCATAGATCTCAATGCCATAATCTTTAGCGGCATTTATGGCCAGACGACTCTGCGCAATGCTGTCAGGGATACCGTCGGTCAGTACGATGATTATATTGCGGTTACAGTCAAGTTCCAAAGCCACACCGAGGGCATACCATACTGCCTGCGCCAGCGGTGTTGATCCACGCGGATTCTGATCAAAATAAGAGGCTCTGACAGATGCCTTTTCTTCTGCCTTCAGCGCTGTTTCAACCTCTGAGGAGGAGCCGGGAAAGAATGACGCCATGCTCTTAATCCCGCTGATCCCCTCCAGAGCAAGAGCAAGGGAAAGTGCACATACACAAGCCTTTTCACAACGCGATTCTGAACCGTTGTCACAGGTCATCATAGACCCTGAAACGTCAACAAGCAGATGTACTGACGTCTTATAATCCTCATAATAACTCCTGTTCTTAAAAATATCTTCCTCGCCAAGAGGCATCAGAGCCGCTTTTTTGGCATCTATACTTTTCCCTCTGCTCACCACCCCTTCAAACCGTTCACAGTAGCTCTTCATAAGCGCAGAAACATTCTGCCTGAGACTTAAGGTACTCTCTGTCCTGGTGATGAAATCAGCCCGTCCACGCCGGCACTCCTTTACCGCCATCAGACCAAAATCATCTCTGGCCGAAGTGCTTTTGTCACAGAATGATTCTAGGATTTCGCCAAGTTCCGTAGCGGGTACCGCCCTGCCAAGACATTCCCCGGTCTTTGTCAGGAACTTCGCGCGGGCTGCGACAAAGTCATTCTGGGTCAAAATCCCTTCCCCATCCGCCTGTTCTGCAGGTTCAGACTTTCCGTCTGCGCACACAAACTCCCGTTCGAGGAGTTCATAGATATCACCTGTCAGTGAAGCAACCGCAGAGGAGGACTGCGCTGTGGCAACGCGCCTGCTGAGATAACACAGGTGCAGCAGAAAAGGATGCGGATACAGTTGTCTTAAATAACGGAGCAGAAAAGCGGTCCTTGGACGCAGTCTTTTAAATTTCTGACAGTAGCAGGCAGCGTAATTCATCATTAGAGTAAGAAGCAGCTGAAAATCAGACTTGTCGTCTATCTGTTCTGCAAACTGATCAAAACCGCAGTAACAATCCCGAAGCAGACAGAGATTCTCCCATACTCCGATAAATTCCCGCCCGATAAGTCTCTCCACTCTGGCATCCTCAAGAACATTGAATATTGTGAATCTGAGAAAATCATGTTTTTGACTGGCGACCACGTCAAAATCCGTATAGCGTATATGCGCAGATTCATGTGCCAGATAAGCATAGGCAACCCGTGAAATCACCGGATCTGACAGATTGAGTCTGGGGATGGTTATGATTTTTCCATTTGTATAGGCGTTAACCCCCTGCATTTTTACTTCTATACCAAATGCTCTTGAATAGTTTTTTACAATAATCGGCAAGGCCGAGTTCTGCACATTCTTCACGGTTCTCTCCTTTTTTTCTGCAATTATTGGCGTGATTTTTAGAGTCCAAAGCAGAATAACTGCTAAAAAACAAGCAAACCGTGAAAAAAGTTGCCGTCAAAGTCACCACTTGCTGTTACATGGGAAAAAAGGACCTTCCCGTAGTCCTCAAACCTCCTTCAAAGATGAAGCCGTCCTGCTTACAAAAGTTCTATGTCTCACAAAAGTGATAATTGTGCTGTCATTCTCTCCAAACATGTTAGAATCTCTGAGAAGTTTCAAAGAGAGAAGACAAATGGGAAACGAACATAACTTTTCAAATCTGTTTTCGTACCGGGAACAAATATCAAGGACTATCTCCTGGGGGCACCGTTTCCTGTTCCTGAATATTCTGCTGACCTGTTTTATCGGCTCGGCCTATGTGTATGCAGCACCTGCGACTACCAGTTTTATGGCATTTTTTTATCTGCTGGTTACCTGGCTTGGTCACATGGGATTTCTGGCGTTTGTCTGTTATCTGGTCGTCTTCTTCCCTCTGTCCTTTATCGGCAATATAAGGATCTACAGAATCCTCGCCATCTGTATCGCCTCATTTTTGCAAATACTTTTGCTGTGTGATGCCAAACTGTTCTTGTCCATCAAAGTTCATGCCAGTTCCACTATTCTGGGACTGGCCTTTAGTGATCTTGATTTTAAGACCGGTCTTAACTACAACTTTCTTTACCTTGCCATTCCTTTGGTTATCGGCTTACAGTTACTGTTCTCAAGAATCAGTACCAAGGGTCTCTATCACAGAGGACACAGTCTTCCCTACAGGGTCGTTGTCGCTCTGATTATTCTGTCCTTTCTTACCTCTCACTGCATCCATATCTGGGCTGACGCCTCAAGATATGAAGCGATTAATGCGCTGAGATATGTTTATCCTGCGCACTACCCGATGACCGCCCGCTCCTTCCTGATAAATCACGGTTGGTTAAAAGAAGACGGGCTAGATGATCGTACTCAGGACAGCACTGCCTTTGTCTATCCTCTCGAATCAATTGTGAATATGGAAAAGACTCCCGACAGGAATATCATCACCATCTATATCAACGGTCTGTCATATACAGACCTCAATGCCGACAGTACACCCAACCTGCTTTTGGCAAAACAGAACTTCCACAGTTTCGAAAACTACTATCTGCCATATGATAATCTGCGCGATAACATTTTTGCCGCTTCTTTCGGTGTCACCATAGATTATCGCTTCTCTTTCCTAAAGAGACGTCAGTACCCTGTCACCATCGATGAACTTCACCGGCAGGACTATGCGGTCAGACTTATTACCGACAATAATTTCCATCTTAATCAGACTGATATCAAATCAATTACCGGCAACCCGCGTGTTGCAGCAGAAAAACTGGAATCACCAGCAGCGATTTTCAAAAAGGCGCAGGAAGAAGTTTCCGCCCTTCCTGATAACCGTAACTTTGCCCTCAATATCAGCATCAACAAACTCAATAATCTTACTGATGAAAAGGAAAGAAAACGGACCTTGAAGGACATCGACAGCGAATTGTCTTCTTTCCTTACCGGATATATGCAGTCTGAGCGCTTTAACAATACTCTTGTCATTATTTCCTCGGCTTTGGGAAATCCTGCAATCAGCAGCGCGGATACCGCCTTCAACCGAGAAAGACAGCATGTTCCCCTGATAGTAATCTGGCCTGACGGCAACCTGCGCGGGGTCAACTCTCCTGAGATATGCTCAATTTTTGATATTGTCCCAACCTTAGGTCACGAAGTTTTAGGCATTGCAACCCCTGATGCGGCCTACAGCATGGGCGAGAATCTGATGAATCTGCGCAACCGCGATTTTGTACCGGTGATCAGCGATGATAACCTGTTGCTCATTTCCGCAGAATCAGTAACCGGTTATAACCGTGACGGCAGAGCATTTATTTCAAGTTCCGGCAAACAGATCCCGGTCAAACCGAATCTAAGGAACCTCGTTAGGGCAATGAGAGAACTTAACAGATTTAAAGAATAGAAAAACAAAAAGGACTTAATCTATGCTGACCTTAACAGAACAGAATGTTAAACAACTGCTGGTTGATGGTTCCATGAACAAGGCGGTGTTCGTCTATTTCTACATGGATACCCCGGAATGTACCGCTGCCACCAGTACTGTTACCGGTGCCATCGGTGAGAATAACGAATACATTACCCTCATCAAGGCAGATGTCAAAGATCCTGTGGCACAGGCTCTGTGTATCCAGATTGGCTTTCAGGGTGTACCGGCACTTGCCGTCTTTTCAAAAGGACGTCCGGTTGAAGCTCTGCAGGGCGATGACGTTACGGCAAAACTGCAAGAACTTATTGTCAGATACATGCCAAAGGAAAGCGAACTTAAGATGCGCAAAGCCTTAGAAGAGGAAGCCGCAGGAAATCTCAGCGATGCCTTACGACTTGCTGCAGCATCCTTTGCCGACGATCCTGCCAATCTTGAGAACAAACTGATTCTTGCCAGAATGTACATCAAGGACAAGAATCTTACCAAGGCTCACGAACTTCTGGATAATCCTGGAAGAGAAGAACAGTCCAGACAGGATTACAAAGATTTGGTGTCAGCCCTGACCCTTGCCGAACAGGCCGCAGACTCACCTGAACTGCGTGAACTTGAAAAGCAGCATGCCGAACAGCCTGACAACTGTGAGATAACAAAGTCCTACGCCGCAGCACTGGCCGAGGCGGGAAAACGAAAAGAGGCGCTCGAACTGCTGTTTGAGATCCTGAAAAAGGATATCGGTAATGATACCGTGAAAAAGACCTACCTTGATATTCTGAGCACCATGGCAGGAGATCCGCTGCAAAAACAGTACAGAAACAAACTCTATACGCTAATGTACTGATTGGCGTTCTTACCCAAATGCCGCAGAGTACTGCGGCATTTTGCATTTAATCTTAACAGGTCTGTAATCTTCAGAATAAAAGACAGTACCCCTGAGTCTACTGTTCACTACTTTTTCATTTCCAGTTTCGGTTTAGTCGCATCAGCATTAGGCCAGTACACAATCAGTGTACTTATAAAAGTTGCCAAAGGAATTGAGAAGAATACGCCCCAGAATCCCCACAAACCACCAAAAATCAGAATTGCCGCCAGAATTGAAAACGCATCAAGATTCATGGCCTTTGAAAACAGCATTGGCGTCAGGATATTGCTGTCTAAAAGCTGAATCAGGATATAGACCGCCCACAGCCAGGCAAAGGTACTGGAAAAGCCAAACTGCAGCACCGAGATCAGCAGAACAGGAATGGCAATCAGAATCGCACCAACGTACGGGATCACCACCGACAGACCAACGCCGATACCAAGCAAAAACGCGTAATTCAGACCAAAGACAAGAAAAGAGGATGTATTGACTATCGAAATAATAACGATGTGGATCAGTTTGCCGCGGATATAACCTTCAATCTGGGAATTGATCTTTGGCCAGAACTCATGGATCAGAACCTGATTGTTAGGCAGGATATAAGTCCGCATTCTTCTTTGCAGAACATGCTTATTCATCAGCATTAAATACATGAAAATCGGAACGATAATCATATACATCAGCCAGGTAAAGGCGTTGACCACAGAAGGCATTATCTGATTACGCATTATCTGCGCGATATTATTAAGCAGTGACTGATGAACGCTGTTTACACCGCTTTCAATTTCCTCAAAAGTAAACATTCCTGGAATTGGGTCAGGCATTTTATTGACCAATTCCTCAATATTTCTGGCGATCGCATAATCAAGATCATTTGCTGACATCTGAAAGGCTGAATCACCGTTGCCGCCTTCTGTAGACTGAGACTGCGTCGTTTCAGCTGAATAGTAGGCCACACTGTTATAGAAATCTGTGCCCTGTTTAATAACTCGTGGCAGTAGCAGCAGGATAATGGACGCAGCAAAGCCAATGAACAGAATCATTACCACGGTCGAGGCCACAGGTCTTGAAAGACCAAATCTGCGGGTGAGAGCTCTGACTCCCCAGTCAAGGCAGTAGGCCAGACACAAAGCCACCACAATCGGTCCGACCAGCCACATAAAATAATAAATAACCAGAAATGCCGCAATCAGAACAAGAGCAAATTCCACTGTTCCAGGCTGTGAAAAATGACGGTAATACCAGTTCTTAAACAAACTGTACATTGATGCGCTCCGAAACACTCTTCAATCGAGCTGTCCTAAAAACACGAGGGCACTCATCAGGATATGACGTTTTCAATAAATTCCCCAATGACTGCACTTACCGTGCGAGGTGTAAGATTTATAATCTTATTATGTTACTGAAGACAGTGTACTTTCAATCTGTATCTGCATCCGATTGCAGAAATTCTATATTAAGCGGAATACAAGCGTCAGTTTCTTTAAGTAATCAATCTTACCGTCAGATAAACTTTGCACCTTTGTTTTCATGTTTTCAGACAATTCAGATCACAAAAATACTAGTCATATGTTGTTTACAAGAATGTGATAAAAATCAAACTAATTTCAGGGCCTACGCACGAAATTTACAAATCTGCCTTTTCTACGCTGTCAGATCCTATTAAAAAAAATAAGGATATGAATAGATCTGAACTGGTCAGTATAAGAATCAGATCTATTAATCTTCTGCACTAATGTGTACACTGTCCTCATCAGTTTTCTCTTAACAGGTGTTGGATGTCGGTACAGGATGTTATCTCTCAGA